>NZ_JAFNNQ010000093.1:0-75089 GCF_026536675.1 Gilliamella sp. B2717
ATCATCCGCAATAAAGAGCAGCAAAAACAGGATATCAATGAATTAAGTCGGGATACGGAGAATGCGAATAATCCGCTGAAACAGATATTTGATAAGTAAAAAGCGTTAGACAAAACTGAAAAATTGAATTGTTTAGTAAATATTCTTAAATTATATATCGTTTCAAACAACGATATATTTAATATCACTTATCTTTTTGATAGAAGTATGTTCAAATATGAACGAAGCTAGGTAACGATAAGTTTGGTAATGAATAATAATGATTGGAAAAAATAGATCAAATTTAGAATTTCATATATCAATATTAGACACAATAAATAGAAGATATTCATCGAATATACTAAATAAAAACATTTCTATTATCTTGTTGTTATTCATAATAGTATTTAATTGCTTTGCAATAGATAGCGATACACAATTAAAGCCAATGAAAGCGTTCGATAAATATGCTTGGATGGAAACTGAGCAAGAAAAAATGCATAATTGGTTATTATCTGAATCCGATCGTTCAGTCAATATTCTTGAAAAGTTGGATTGGTTTGCTTCGATTAAAAAACGACTTGAAGAATTAACTGAATATGGAGCTGAACCAGTAATTTTTTATATTAGATTACAAGGTAATAACACTTTTTATTTTAAACAAACAGCTCAGCATCCTTATAATCGTCTCTTTGTGAAAAATCGTTTTGGTAAAGAAACACTATTGATTGATCCTCCTGTTGGTTACGGTATCTATGATTACTATCCTTCTTATGATGGGCAATATATTGCTTATAGTATTTCTGAAAATGGTTCGAATGTTTCTACAATAAAAGTGTTTAATTTAAAAACTCGAACACATCTTCCAGATAACTTATCGGGCATTACTGACACAAATTTATTGTGGGCGGAGGATAATTTATCTTTTTTCTACCATAGAAATAATTTATTTAAAGCCAATAATATAAAAGCTGGAATCGAAGAAATTTATTTACATCACTTAGATTCTGATACAAAAAAAGATATCGTAATTTTTGGTAAAGATCAGCTGTCGAACTATAACGCCAGAACAGATCAAAATACATCTTTATCACTTTCTTCGAATTGGGCGATTGCTTGCTCTTCATCTTCATTATCAGGCTATAATCTTGATTTATACAAATTACCTCGAGAGAACCTTAATAAAAATAATGTTAGTTGGAAGAAAATTATCGATAGAAAAGAGAATGTTACGGATTTTTTGGTAAAAGATGATTGGTTATATTTGGCTAAATATAATCATTATTCAGGCTATAGTATTTTTCGGGTTAATCTTAATGATATCAATCAATCAGAAGAAAAAATTATTGAATGGCAAAATGGAGAATTAACGAATTTTGTCGCCAATAAAGATGCAATTTATCTCACCTATCATGATTCTGAGCAATTAAAATTTGTGTCTATTCCTTTTTCAGATATTCATAATATTAAATCGATTCCTATTTCAAATAATAATGAAGTAACGGCTATATTTACGAATTCAGATCAAGATGAGATTTTATTTACGCAACAAAGTTGGACTAGCCCACCAAAAATATTTCGTTATCATCCGAATAATCAGTTAATTGAAGATTCTAAAATTTTAAATTCAGATCATGCTTTATTTTCAGAATATGAATCTGAACAAAAATGGGTTAAATCAAATGATGGAATACTCATTCCATTAACACTCATTTATAAAAAAGGAATGAAATTTGATAGTAGTGCACCAACTTGGTTAACAGTGTATGGTGCCTATGGTGAAAGTGAATTCCCCAATTATGATGCTTCACGTTTAATATGGCTTGAAAAAGGTGGCATAATTGCCATAGCTCATGTGAGAGGCGGGGGGGAATTAGGTCCGAAATGGCATTATGATGGTACAGGTTATAAAAAACAAAATTCAATTAATGATTTTATAAAATGCGCTGAATACTTAATTCATTATCATTATACTCAACCCTCTAAATTGGTGATAAGTGGAAATAGTGCTGGCGGTATTGTTATAGGTATGGCATTAATAAAGCGTCCGGATCTTTTTGCTGCTGCATCAGTTAAGGTTGGCATGTTGAATATGAGTCGATTAGATAAAATTCCAATAGGAAGGGCTAATTTTGAGGAATTTGGTTCACCTTTTAAAAAACACGAGTTAGAAAATTTAATTAATATTGATGCCTATCTTAATTTAAAAGAAGGTGTTGAATATCCTAATGTCATGGTGTCGGTAGGATTACAAGATGATCGCGTTTCACCATGGCAAAGTGCTAAATTTGCAGCAAGACTTAATGATATAAAGCGTCAACAAGATGAAAGGGTTTTTATTATTACCGATAAGTATGGTGGACATTTTATGGATAACTTTTTATATATGATGACATTCTTTTTTTGGAAAACAGATAACTAAAATTATATTTGTAACGTCATTAGTTTTTTCTTATTAGCAATAAAAACACCATTATTTTAAACGAAATATTGAGTTCTAAAAACGAGTTAAATATAACGCCATGTTATTATTTTATAACCTACAAAAATAATTCTTATCTTGCTTGTTTTATGATGATATTTTGCTTTAATAGTAAAAAAGTCTCTTGGTATAACATCTACTTTTGGAAATAAAATATGAAAAATGTTGGTTTTGTTGGATGGCGTGGAATGGTGGGGTCGGTTCTGATGCAACGTATGGTTGAAGAACACGATTTTGATTATATTAATCCTATTTTCTTTTCGACTTCACAAGCAGGGCAAGCTGCACCTAGTTTTGGCGGTAAAACAGGAACATTGCAAAATGCTGATAATATTGAAGCATTAAAGGCGTTAGATATTATCGTGACTTGTCAAGGTGGAGATTATACTTCCGAAATTTATGCAAAATTACGTGCTTCGGGGTGGCAAGGATATTGGATTGATGCCGCATCTACATTGCGTATGGAAGATGACGCCATTATCGTATTAGATCCTGTCAATAAAGCGAATATTCAAACAGCATTGGACAAAGGTATTAAAACGTTTGTCGGCGGGAATTGCACAGTCAGTTTAATGTTAATGTCACTGGGTGGCTTATTTGCTGAAAATTTGATTGATTGGGTGTCGGTATCAACTTATCAAGCGGCTTCTGGTGGTGGTGCTCGCCATATGCGTGAACTTTTAACGCAAATGGGGATGTTAAATGCCGAAGTTGCCAAAGAACTACAAGATCCTCACTCTTCAATTTTAGAGATTGAACGTAAAGTAACCCAAAAAATGCGTGATGGAAGTTTGCCAACCGATAATTTTGGTGTACCACTTGCTGGGAGTTTAATTCCTTGGATCGATAAAGCATTGGATAATGGACAAAGTAAAGAAGAGTGGAAAGGGCAAGCTGAAACCAACAAAATATTAGGTACCAATCAAATTATTCCTGTAGATGGACTATGTATTCGTATTGGTGCTTTGCGCTGTCATAGTCAGGCATTTACCATCAAGCTGAAAAAAGACATTAGCGTGCCGGAAATTGAAAAATTACTTGCTGCACATAATGATTGGGTAAAAGTGATACCCAATGATCGAGAATTATCAATGAGAGAGTTAACCCCAGCAGCCGTTACTGGTACATTAACCACTCCTGTTGGTCGTTTGCGTAAACTAAATATGGGTAAAGACTATTTATCAGCATTTACCGTTGGGGATCAGTTATTGTGGGGGGCCGCAGAACCGTTAAGAAGGATGTTACGCATCTTAGCATAATGGTTAATCGATGGCATGATAAAACAGCTCGATTTTTTCGGGCTGTTTTTGAACTTAAAAAGTTATTTATGCTACATCATGTTCGAGCAAAATCATCAAAAGTGATCCATTAAATAACGCTTGTTGCACTAAAGCAAATGCACCAATTGCCGAGCGGTCATTGAGTGAAGAGCAGTTGATTGAAAGATTCTTTCTTAAATCTTCTAAACTCAGTGAGTTTAAAGCGCTAGTTACTGTATCTAAAAGTATTTCTGTCGCTTTGGTGAGTTCACCTGCTAATACAATTCGTTGTGGGTTAAAAATATTGACCATAATAGCTACTGCTCGACCTAGATTTTCGCCTGCATCTTTGACTAACTTAATGGCAAGCTCATCCCCTTGATTGGCTAATTGGCAAATGTTGACGATATCACAACAATCTTTTGTTAATTTAGTCGTATAACCTTGATCAATCATCTGTTTTGCTCGTCGTTCAATGGCATCATTAACAACTCGGTTTTCCAAACAACCAAAATTACCACAATGACAGCGTTCACCTAACGCATCGACTTGAATATGTCCCACTTCGCAAGCACTTTGATTATGGTTAGTCAGTAATTGTTGATTGACAATAACACCTGATCCGACACCACGATGAACACGAATCAATATTGAATCATCGACATCTTGCGTAGAACCAAAATAATTTTCGGCTAATGCTAGACTTTGGATATCATTACCTAAAAAAATAGAAACATTAAATTGTTTCTGCAATATATCGGCTAAAGGCCATGCTTTAACTTGAATATGAGGTGTATATCGAACAATTCCTCTTACAGAATCAATCAATCCAGGTAGAACCACCGATATAGCAATAAGATGCTTAATCTTTTTACTATTTTTTTGAATAAATTGTTCAATTAATGTAATCAAATATTCTTGTGCTTGTTGCTGTATAAAAACGGTAAGAGGATACACTTCAGAAACTAAGCTGTTTGCTCCAAGATCATAGAGTTCAATGGTGACATGCGAACGACTTAATTGAATAGCAATGGCTTGATAATAATCAAACTTGGCTTGAATGGAAACAGCTGGTCTTCCGCCAGTTGATTGCTGGGCATCAACTTCTTTTATAAGTTTATTCTTAAGTAGCTGTCGGGTAATTTTGGTAATGCTGGCTGGGGCTAAATGACTGATTTCGGCTAACTGGATACGAGAAATGGGAGCTTGCTGAACAATTAAACGATAAATCATAGCATAATTTAATTGTTTAATTAGTTCAGCATTTCCAACTAAATTCAGATAATTAAATGTCATATGTTGTCTCAATAATCATTAATTATCTGACATTCTAACGGGTGATTTCTCCATTAACAACCGTTTTAGTTATCGTAAAGTCTCGATTAAAAACAACTAAGTTGGCAATTTTACCTTCACTAATGCTACCAAGTTGTTTATCCACACCGATTGCTTTAGCTGGGTAAAGTGTCGCCATTCTTAAGGCTTCATCTAATGCAATACCCACATATTCAACAGCATTTTTAACTGCATCAATCATGGTTAATGCAGAGCCACCAAGCGTGCCTTTATCGTCAACACATAGCCCATCTTTATAATAAATGGTTTTACCTGCAAAAACAGCAGAAGACAAATCAGAACCGGCTAACAACATTGCATCTGTAATTAAAATTAAATGATCTTTCTTAATTTTATGGCTATTGCGAATGTTTGCCCAACTTACATGATGTCCATCGGCAATAATACCAACATATACTTCTGGTTCATCATATATTGCACCAACTACGCCTGGCTCACGTCCTGAAATATAAGGCATAGCATTAAATAGATGAGTGCCTAATCGAATTCCATCATTAAAGCCACGACGACAGTCATCGTAATGACCATTGGAGTGACCGACAGAAACATGAATTCCTGCATTAACTAATTGTTTAATAAAATGGCTTTCAACTCTTTCTGGCGCAAGAGTAATGATTTTAATCACATCAGCATTTTCACATAAGAAATCAATCATTTTTTGTGAAGGTAAACGAATAATGTTTTCGTCATGAATCCCTTTCTTTTCAGGACTAATATAAGGACCTTCAAGATGTAAGCCTAATGCTTGATTAGGATGTCGAGCTAAATATTCACGCATGACCGCGACCGCTTTTATCATAAATTCATCTGTTGATGTGATTAAAGTCGGTAAATAGCTCGTACAACCATAAATAAGGTTGGTAGCTTGCATCGCTTCTAATGTTTCAACACTTAATGCGTCGAGTGTCTCATTAAATTGCACACCGCCACATCCATTGACTTGAATATCAATAAATCCAGGCGCAACGATCGCTCCTTGTAGATCTTCAATTTTGATATTGTCGGGTAAATTATCTTTTTTACAAATTTTGTCAATTTTATCACCGTCGATAATAACAGCATGATTTTCAAGAATCTCATAACCGGTATAAATACGACAATTTGTTAATGCATACATTGAGTTATCCTTTATAAAATGGTCACGTTAAGATTGTCAGCTTCCATTTGTTTAAAATATTTTAACGTTTTTACTTTAAGGTCATCGGTACTTGGTTCATCACAAACAATAATAGATGCTGGGTGCATTTGTAATG
This sequence comes from Gilliamella sp. B2717, assembly GCF_026536675.1. Taxonomy (NCBI): domain Bacteria; kingdom Pseudomonadati; phylum Pseudomonadota; class Gammaproteobacteria; order Orbales; family Orbaceae; genus Gilliamella; species Gilliamella sp. B2717. The sequence continues at coordinate 6,330 of NZ_JAFNNQ010000093.1, forward strand.
CGGATACTGTCCATAAATGATTAATTGAACCTTCAACGCCTGCTTGTAATGCTAAACTTTTGTTATGACCACAGACTAATAAAATCACTTCTTGTGCATCCATTAAAGTGGCGACACCAATAGTTAGTGCGTGCTTTGGAACTTGATTCACATCATTATCAAAGAAACGTGAATTGGCAATACGTGTATCTTCAGTTAGCGTTTTAATACGCGTGCGTGAACAAAGCGACGAACCCGGTTCATTAAAAGCAATATGTCCATCTTGACCAACACCACCAACAAAAATATTGATTTTGCCATAAGATTTGATTTTTTCTTCATATTGGCGACACTCTTGAGCAATATCAGTTGCATTGCCATTTAATATATGGATATTGTTTTTATCGATATCAATATGATTAAAAAAGTTTTCATGCATAAAAGTATGATAACTTTGAGGATGATCTTCAGGAATACCAACGTATTCATCCATATTAAACGTTACCACATGTTTAAAGCTAACATCACCAGCTTGGTAGTGTTTGATCAGTTGTTGATACATCACTAATGGCGAGCTACCGGTTGGTAAGCCTAACAAAAACGGACGATCCGCTGTCGGTTTAAATTGGTTAATTTTATTCACAATACGTTGTGCAACCCAAGCGCCCACTTCTTGAGCATTTTCTAAAGGAATAAGCCTCATTCGATACCACCTTTTCTGATATAATTAGAACCACTTCTTTTTTTTTGAAGTAAAATATGTTGACTGTATTTTACTATATTAGAGCAATTAATCAAAAAAAAGCGTGATAAAAATCACATATATTGAATAATTAATTTGCGAAGTAAAATAATATAATATGAAATAGAATGGATCGTTTACTGATATCTGAAGATGCATAACAAATCATCATGTTTAGATATAGTTTAAATAAATATAAGAGGTTAAACTTATGGGAATTTTAGCTTATATGCAACGTATTGGGCGCTCATTAATGGTGCCAGTTGCAGTTCTACCTGCTGCAGCAATACTTCTAGGGATTGGATATTGGATCAATAGCGTTGAATGGGGTGCAAATAGTATTGCGGCAACATTTTTAATAAAATCTGGTGGTGCTATCATTGATAACATGCCAATTTTATTTGCTATTGGTGTTGCATATGGTATGTCCAAAGACAAAGACGGTGCAGCTGCACTTTCTGGGTTGGTCGGATTTTTGATTATTACAACATTATTATCGCCAAATTCAATTGCACTTTTTGAAGGTGTCGATACCAGTGTTGATGGTTGGCAAACGCAAATATCTCCTGCATTTGCGAAAATCAATAACCAATTTATTGGTATTTTAGTGGGTATTATCTCTGCTGAACTCTATAACAAATTTAGTACGGTTGAGTTACATAAAGCGTTAGCTTTTTTTAGTGGCAAACGACTTGTTCCGATTATTGTTTCTATCGTGATGCTACTTATCTCTGTCATCTTTTATTTTATCTGGCCAATTATTTTTGAAGCATTAGTAAAATTTGGTGAATCGATTAAGAATTTAGGTGCAGCAGGTGCAGGGGTGTATGGCTTCTTTAACCGTATATTAATTCCAGTTGGTTTACATCATGCTCTTAACTCAGTATTTTGGTTTGATGTTGCTAACATTAACGATATTCCAAATTTCTTGGCTGGTCAAAGTGCGATAGATTCTGGTAAAGCTGTTGTAGGTATTACTGGACGTTATCAAGCAGGATTCTTCCCAATTATGATGTTTGGTTTACCAGGTGCTGCTTTAGCCATGTATCACACAGCGAAAAAAGGCAATAAAGATAAAACCGCATCAATTATGTTAGCGGCTTCTTTTGCAGCATTCTTTACGGGAATTACAGAACCGCTTGAATTTGCGTTCATGTTTGTTGCACCAGTACTTTATGTTATTCATGCAATTTTAACAGGCATTTCACTCTTTATTGCTGCAACGATGCAATGGATATGTGGATTTGGTTTCAGTGCCGGTTTAATCGATATGTTACTGCAATCTGGAAATCCTCTTGCAGTGCATTGGTATATGCTCATTCTTCAAGGTTTAGTGTTCTTTGTGGTTTACTATGTTGCGTTCCGCTTTATCATTGTTAAATTTAACCTTAAAACCCCAGGTCGTGAAGATGAAGACAGTGCGGCACAATCATCGACAACTGATACCGCTAAACCAGCGCAAACGACAGCTGATACCACAGCACTTGCTGAACAATATTTAGCTATTGTTGGCGGTAAAGAAAACCTGACCAATATTGATTCTTGTATCACTCGATTACGTTTGAGTGTGAAAGATTCTGATTTAGTTGATGAAGCAGCCGCTAAAGCATTAGGTGCAATGGCTGTGATTAAACTAGGTAAAACAGGTGTGCAAATTGTTGTAGGTCAACAAGCTGAAAAGATTGCAGATCAAATGAAAAAATTAGTTTAAATGATAACAACTTAAACTATCACTATTAATTAATCCGCCTTATTTGTCATACTTAACGACAAAATAAGGCGGTTTTTTATTTTTCTTGATTACTTATTACCCTTCGATATTCTTATTTCTTTCCGTTGTGTTTGATTTGATAATCAGTTATTGCGTTTCTAAATATGGCTTAGTCTAAAGTTAATCAGACTAGATTAGTCTTAATTGAAAGGATGATGTGGGCGAAACAATTTTTAATAATTAAGCAGATTAAAAATTTAATATTAAATTAGAATGTTAAAATGACATCTTGCTCATCAAGCAATTGATTTAAATCGTAATGGTTAATCACTTTAGTGGTAATATTAAAGGTGAAATCAGAAAGATTATGCGATTTTAATGCTGACTCACTCACATAAACATCTTCAATATCATAAAGTTCAAGCATATTGAATGTGGCGATATAGTCACGCATCAAAATGAGATCGGGTTGCTGATCAGGTAATAAATGAAAAATGCCTTTATCGGTAAAAATGACCGTAATATGATTTAAAGCAGATAATGCTAAAGCCAAATCAAGTGCTTCTCGACCTTTGGCACTACCATGAGGGGAAGAATGAATAATAATGGCAATTTTCTTCATATCATTAACCGTCATATTTAAAATTGAATAACACGATCTGATAAAGTGATTGATTCAGTTAGCTCGCCTAAACCGGTTAATTGAAAATAATCGGCAATATTTTCTTCGGTTATTCCACGTCTTAGCGAAGCTGCAACACAAATTGTTAAGGGTAGATCATATTTTTTTGCTAATTCTTGCCAAGCGCTGACTAAATCAAATTCATCATTGGCAGGGTCGGTATATCGATTACCATTATAAACACCATCAGCGTAAAAAAAGATATTTTTTATGGTGTGAGATGTATTTAACAATAAGGCTTGTGCAAATTGATACGCACAATAAGCAGATTGGGTCCCATAAGCAGGACCCAAAACAACGAGTGTATATTTCAATGAAGTAATCAATTTATTTATCTTATTTGCTTAAATGAAGATTGTTGATTGTTCCCATTGTTATCTCCATCAATGCCCAATAGCGAAATTTCAAAAACTAAAGTTGATTCTGGTAAAATCGCTGCTTTGTCTCCTTGAGCTGGATAATATTGACTACCATATGCTAATTCTGGTGGAATGACTAATTTGATTTTACCACCTACTCCAATTAATTGAATTCCTTCAGCCCAACCTTTAATTACTTCATCAAGTTTAAAGCTAACGGTTTCACCACGATCATATGAGCTATCAAATTTACGTCCGTCAACGAGTTTACCTTCATAATGAACAATAACGTTACTATCTTTTGTTGGATGATGAGAAGAACCTTGATTAATTATTTGATAAAGTAAGCCCGACTTAGTTTGTTTTACACCACTTTGTTTAGCAAATTCTGAACGGAATTTCGAACCTGCTTCAATATTTTCTGCTTTTTCTTTTTCAAAACGCGCTTTGGCTTTTTCCATCACACGTTGACGAATAGCACTTAAAATAGCGTCAGTTTCATCATTTGATAATTGTGATTTACTGTTAAATGTTTCAGTGAGTCCGCTGATAATATAGTCAGGATCGATATCAATTTCGCTTTCTTTTAAAGAAGACGCAAATGAAGAACCTAATGCATAAGAATCTTTTTGTGTTTGAGTAGTTAATGTCACTTTATTCGGATTGGCTGATTGTTCTGCCGACGTGATAGTTTGTTCAGCATGGGTAGTTGTTTGCTTATCCGTCGGATTACTTTGGGTATCACATCCAGTTAAAGCTAACACAATTGCGCTACTGATTAGCGTCATTCTTAAAAATAACTTCATTTTAATTCTCCATATTGAAATTTTTTTATTATTATTAATATTATAACTTATTTGATATTAGATAATACAGTATTTACAAACCATTATTAGTAAAAAATTCGCCTTAACAAATCATTAACATTGTCATTAATCCTTTCTTGATGATTAAATCATTCTTGAGTGCAAGTGGCATCCTCAGTTATAATGTAAAAAGTTTATATTAATATATAAGGATAGCTATTTTGACTACCGAACTTAATACCCTTGATATCGAAGAAATTATTAGTTTATTACCACATCGATATCCTTTTTTAATGGTTGATCGTGTGATTAGTTATGAAAAAGGAAAAACGCTAAAAGCAATCAAAAATGTAACGGTCAATGAGCCTTTTTTTCAGGGACATTTTCCTAATAAACCCATTTTCCCCGGTGTTTTAATTTTAGAAGCGATGGCCCAAGCAACGGGTATTTTAGCTTTTAAAAGTATTGAAGAATTATCACCCGGACAATTGTACTATTTTGCATCTATTGATAAAGCTCGTTTTAAACGACCTGTTGTGCCTGGTGATCAGATTGTACTGGATGTGGAATATATTAAAGAGCGTCGTGGAATTGCATTATTCCATGGTGTAGCAACTGTTGATGGAAAGTTAGTTTGCGAAGCCGAGATGATGTGTGCTCGTAAATAGTATTGATTTGTCTAAATATCCCAAAACAGTATGAAGGAAATGCTATGGCAACGGAAATACATCCAAGTTCAGTGATAGAAAAAGGCGCCAAAATTGGTAACAATGTTAAAATTGGTCCTTTTTGCTTTATTGGTGAAAATGTTGAAATTGGTGAAGGGACTTTTTTAAAATCACATGTAGTCATCAATGGCCACACTAAAATTGGTAAAGATAACCAGATATTTCAATTTGTATCGATTGGTGAAGTTAACCAAGATTTAAAATATCGAGGCGAACCAACTCGCACTGAAATTGGTGATCGCAATATGATTCGCGAAAGCGCGACTATTCATCGCGGTACTGTTCAAGGTGGCGGAATTACTCAAATTGGCAGTGATAATCTATTAATGATCAATGCGCATGTTGCGCATGATTGTCGAATTGGCAATCATTGTATTTTGGCAAATAATGCAACACTTGGCGGACATGTTCAGTTAGATGATCATGTTATCATTGGTGGTATGACTGCGGTACATCAATTTTGTGTCATTGGATCACATGTTATGGTTGGTGGTTGTTCAGGCGTTGCGCAAGATGTCCCACCTTATGTGATAGCACAAGGAAATCATGCCACACCACATGGCGTGAATTACGAAGGTCTAAAACGTCGTGGATTCAGTAAAGAAGCTTTGCAAGCTATCCGCAATAGTTACAAAATTCTTTATCGAAATGGGCTATCGTTAGACGAAGCGAAAGCAGAAATTGAGGCTATTGCAAATCAATATCCTGAAGTCAAATTATTCAATGATTTTTTTGCACGTTCAACACGTGGCATCATTCGTTAATGACTAGTCAACCAATCACAAGCCAGACAGATACGAATAAATCATTAACCATTGCTTTAGTCGCCGGTGAAACATCTGGCGACATTCTGGGCGCTGGATTGATTCGTTCTCTCAAAAAGTATCATCCTAATATTCGATTTGTTGGTATTGCAGGGCCTTTAATGCAAGCTGAAGGGTGTCAAGCTTGGTATGAAATGGATGAGCTTTCTGTTATGGGGATTGTAGAAGTGTTGGGAAAATTACGTCGTATTTTAGCAATACGTCGTGATATTACTAAGCGTTTAATTGAATTAAAACCCGACATTTTTATAGGAATTGATGCGCCTGATTTTAATCTTTCCTTAGAAGGTAAGTTAAAGCGAGCAGGGATTAAAACAATTCATTATGTGAGTCCTTCGGTATGGGCTTGGAAGCAAAAACGTGTTTTCAAAATTAAACGTAATACTAATCTCATATTAGCTTTTTTACCTTTTGAAAAAGCGTTTTATGATAAGTTTAATGTCCCTTGTCGTTTTATTGGTCACAAAATGGCAGATGATGTGCCATTGATGCCTGACCAAGTGGCAATGCGTCAACAATTAGGCATTCCGCTCAATGGTCGGTGTTTAGCAATATTGCCGGGAAGTCGTCATGCGGAAGTCACCTTATTGTCTGCCCCTTTTTTACAAGCAGCTCAGCTTTTACGTGATCGTTACCCTGATTTGCATATAGTCGTACCTTTAGTCAATGAAAAAAGACGACAAGAATTTGAGCAGATTAAAACGCAAATAGCACCAGAGTTGAAAGTTCAACTATTAGATGGTCATGCCCGTGAAGCAATGATTGCCAGTGATGCTGCGATTTTGGCATCCGGAACAGTAGCACTAGAATGCATGCTAGCCAAATGTCCTATGGTGGTGGGTTACAAAATGAAGCCATTCACTTTTTGGTTAGCCAAAAAATTAGTTAAAACCCCTTATGTTTCATTACCCAATATTTTAGCTGGTAAAGAAATTGTACCCGAGTTATTACAGCAAGACTGTACCCCTGAAAATATCGCTAATCATATTATTCCTTTTTTAGAAGGGGATAATCGTGAACTTAAAAAAACATTTTTATCATTACATCAGCAAATTCGTTGTCACGCTGATGAACAAGCAGCTCAAGCTGTACTTGATGTATTAGAGGATTCACCTTGTTGTTAGAATTTAGTTATCCTGATGCCACCTTAATTGCTGGAGTTGATGAAGTTGGGCGGGGACCACTTTGTGGTGATGTTGTGACGGCAGCTGTTATTTTAGATCCTAATAAACCAATCAAAGGATTAACGGATTCTAAAAAACTTTCTGAAAAAAAACGAGATCAATTATTTGACGTTATTAAAGAAAATGCACTAGCTTGGTGTATTGCAAGAGCTTCTGTTGAGGAAATTGATAAATTAAATATTTTGCATGCTACCATGTTAGCTATGCAACGAGCGGTAACAGGACTTGCGATCCAACCTGATTTTGTTTTAGTTGACGGTAATCGTTGTCCGGAATTTGGTATTCAAACACAAGCCGTTGTCAAAGGCGATTTGCTGGTGGCAGAGATTAGTGCTGCGTCGATTTTAGCAAAAGTGACGCGTGATCGTGAAATGGTAGAATTAGACAAATTGTATCCCCAATATGGACTGGCAAAACATAAAGGATATCCCACCAAAGATCATTTAATGGCAATTGAGCTGTATGGTATCAACCATTTATATCGTAAAAGTTTTGCTCCAGTTAAAAAGTTATTATTTATTTAATGCGACCAATTTTTGTCTACTGTTATTAATAACGGTGAATTAAACATAGCGATAGGCGAAATAACGGTTTCTTGAAAGGGGATTTTATCGCCATAACGCGCTTTTAATTTTTGCTTTACGAGTGCTGATGAAAGATTGAAATCTTTGATGTTCTGTAATTGACCAATTTCTAATTTAAGTGCTCTATTATAAATTTTCCAAACTAATTCAGAACAATAGATATAATTGTCATTCCAACCAAACCAAATATCATAAGGTTTATTTTCAAAAGTTTTTGCAACTAGCTTTAATTTATTGGTTTCCTTAACAGATAAATTATGATCTTTAAGACGTTTGATTACATAATATCTATTTTTTCCTCTTTCAATAGCTTGTTAAAGGTGTATAAGCGACTTTACTCCCAGCTTCAAATACATAAGGTTTACCATTTTTTATGAAAATGATTCCCATATGGCTATAGGGCGAATTTGTTGCTTGTTCAACGGCTTTACTTTGACTGGATTGAGACGATTGAAAAATAATATCGCCATCTTTTGGCTGATAATTTGCTTCACAGATAAAACAGGAAAATAACAATATAAAAATTAAAATAAATCGCATATTTTTCTATTATTTATATAGTTATATTTTGAATTGAGTTGAAAAGTACTGTCTAAATATCTTATATAAAAAAACAGCTACTGAAGATTATTTATTATCAAGTAGCTGTTGTTTATTTTTCGGTTAATAATTAATCTTGCTGACTAAAAATAGACGCAAATTTACTTTTATATTTAGCTTTGCAATCACGAGCAAAACGGATGGTTTTAAAGATACCCAATAAACTAGCTTGATGCATACGATATAATAATCGATGGATCATTAACGCAAACCAACCTTTCACACTCATTTCTTTATTGCCAATCAACTTAACCACGCCTTGGGCGGTGTCATGTAAAGAAATAATGGTTCCTTTATCGGTATAGACAAATGACTTCATGGCTTGATTGTTAATCAGACTAACGATATTTCGAGCGCAAATTTTTGCCATTTGATTAGCTGCTTGTGCTGTGGGTGGAGAGGCTCGTCCGCTATCTTGCATCGCATAAGCACTATCACCAATAACAAAGATATTATCGTCTCGTGTAGTTTGTAATGTCGGTTTAACGACTAATTGATTTGAACGACTTGATTCTAAACCAGCTATGTCTTTCAGATAATCAGGCGCTTTAACGCCAGCAGTCCAAATCATAATATCGGCTTTAATGGTTTCCCCTTCTTTAGGATAGAATCCATCACTTTCGGCTTTTGTAATCATGGTATTTGTTAAGACATGAATACCGCGTTTTTCAAGGGTTTTAGTAATGCTTAATGCCGTTTTTTCGGGTAATGCTGGTAAGATACGATTGGTTGCTTCAATAACGGATACATCTAAGAAATCAGCACACATTTTGTTTTTTCGACATACGCCAAACGTTTCAACCATATGAGGTAGTTCAGAGGCTAACTCGACACCTGTTGCGCCACCACCAACAATAGCAATGCGAAGTTTTTCCCCTTTAGTGTCAGCGTCTTTATCGAGCGTTGAACAGAAATTTGTGAATTTTGAAAGCAGTATTTCACGTAGGCGAATAGCGGCATTTTGATCATCTAAAAATATACAATGTTCTTTAACACCAGGCGTACCAAAATCATTCGAAGTACTACCTACTGCTATAACCAAAATATCATACGATAGGGAAATATGATTATCATTTGTATCATTGATCAGAACTTGTTTATTCTCACGATCAATATTGGTAAAAGTACCTTGAGTAAACTCAAAATGATGTTGTTTTGCTTGTTCAGAAAAGAAGATGTTATCAACTTGTTCATACATAGCACCTGTTGCAACTTCATGCAGTAGTGGTTTCCAAATGTGGTAACTATTTTTATCGATCAGCGTTATTTCAGCTTGTTTATTTTTACCTAGCTTATCACCAAGATTAGTTGCCAACTCTAATCCACCTGCACCACCACCAACAATAATTATTTTTTTCATATTTAATACCTTACAATCCTAATTTAAAATATCATACTAAATAAGTAGGTTTTTATCTATATTCTTTTGACTAATATCAATTATAAATAAAATCTATTAATATATTGATTTACAATGATTGAAAATAATTTATTTTATTAAAAATAAAATGTTTAATATTTATTAAATAGAAGACAATTAATGCCTTTATTTGGAATAAAGTGAAGGTAAACTTGTACGAATAAAGCACTTTTCGTATAATGAGTAAATAAGTTTTTACGTATGTTATCCTATTAATATTTATCTAAACATCTTGATATCTTATCCATTTAACATCACACTTTAAAAAAAATTATATGAATAAAAAAATATTTATTAGTATTGCGTTAATCGTTATTTTAATTTCAATGACGATCCTAATACGCTCACACAATAGCCAGTTAATTCTTCAAGGTGAGGTTGATGCGCCGAATGTCAGTGTGGCTTCAAAAGCCAAAGGGCGTGTTCAGCTTATTCACGTTAATCGGGGTGATGATGTAAAGCCTAATGATATTCTAATTACGCTTGATAGTCCTGAATTATTAGCGCAAGTGAAAGCGGCTGAAGCCGCACGAGATCAAGCTAAAGCTCAGGTGGCACTTTCCGAACATGGTACGCGTGAAGAAAGCATACGTTATTACGAAGCATTACTTGAACAAGCAAAAGTCGCTTATGATAATGCATCAAAAGAATATGACCGTAATAAAGCAATATCTGCAAAAGGGTTTGTATCACAGTCAATATTGGATAATGCATTAAAAACACGTGATGCTGCTTTTCAACAGGTACAATCTGCACAGGCTAATTTAGATCAAGCTAAAAATGGTGATCGTATAGAACAGCGTGAAATTTATGCAGCCAAATTAAAAGAAGCAGAAGAGCAACTCAAGCAATTACAAATTCAATATGATGATCTTCAAGTTAAAGCCCCTGTTGGCGGTGAAATTGGTTCAATACCGGCTGAGGTAGGGGAATTATTTAATGCGAATAGTCCGTTATTAACAGTGATTCGATTACCGGATGCCTACTTTGTGTTTAATCTTCGAGAAAATATTATGCCGAACGTTCACAAAGGGGATCGTATTAAGTTAGAAGTGCCGGCACTAGGAAATAAAGAAATCGAAGCAGAAGTTCGTTACATTGCCCCAATGGGAGACTATGCAACCAAGCGTGCAACTCGTGCAACGGGCGATTTTGATTTGAAAACGTTTGAAGTCAGATTATATCCAATTCATCATGTAGAAGGTTTACGTGCGGGTATGAGTACTTTATGGAAATTGGACAATTAATGTTGGACTTTTGGACACGTTTTAAAGATGCATTTAATGATGAAGTGCCGCAAATATTCAAGCGGTTCACTTTTCATTGGTTAATGTGGATCTTACCTCTGATTATTTTTGTTTTAATCAGTAGTATCTTTTATCGCGGCGTTTTGTTCGATTTACCCGTTGGTTATATCGATCAGGATAAAAGTGTTTTATCACGTGAAATTGTGCGTAATCTTAATGCGGGTGCGCATGCCAACCTGATTAATTACGATAGCCAACTTTCCGAGGCTGAACGGGATTTACAAGAAGCAAAAATTTATGCCATATTGTATATTCCACCCAATTTTGAAGCGGATGTTTTATCTGGTCGTCAACCTACCCCGATGCTTTATTATAATGCGTTATATTACAGTGCAGGTTTATACTCCATTATGGATTATTCGGGGTTAATTGCGGCGTTAAATACTGAATATCGAACAACGTTAGCGACCAGTGTTGGGCTACCTGTTCCCCCACTTGCCAAAGTGAATTTCAATTATGATGGGCTATTTAATGCTAGTGGTAATTCCATGTACTTCCAACAGTTTTCGGCGGTTGTGCATTTATTACAATTATTTGTTGTTACTACAACAATCTATATTCTGTCGCAATTACCTAAGCGAACCCGCCCTAATTATCCCTTTGTGCTCGGAAAATTAGCGCCATATACCATTTGGTATACCATGTTACTCATTTTCGAAATTGCGATGTTAGTTCTGTTTTCACATGCCAGAGTATCAGGATCCCCGTTTGCGATGATGACGGTGGTGTTTTTTTATGTCATAGCGGCACAAAGTATTGGTATTTTGCTGTATACCTTTACGAAAACGGCTATTGATGCATATACCTATATCGGTGTGCTAGTCGGATTGGCATTAACTTACTCTGGTATTGTTGTACCCGAACTTTCAATGCCGTGGATAGCCAGATTTATTTCATCCCTTGAGCCACTAACTTATGCATTAAATAAATTATTTGACCTTTTTTTACGGCATTCAAGTTATCTTTCAGTATTAAAAACCTGCGGTATTTTAATGATCTATCCAATAATTATTACCGTGTTAGTCAGAAAACGTTTAGTGAAACGTTTGCATTCACAGTAAGAGGATAAGTAAGATGATTAAAATATTTTGGTCTTCGTTTATAAAAATATTCTTTTACATGTTAATGCGACCGATGTGGTTATTATTACTTTTATCGGTTTCTTTGATGAGTTTAGTTTATATTAATGGCACTATTACAAATTTGCCGGTAGCAATTGTTGATCAAGATCATACGGCGACTAGTCGAAGCCTAATACGTTCTTTAAACACCAGTTCAAAGATTGAAGCCATTACTTATGAAAATTCATTACAAGCGTATGATGATATCAATAATCGTAAACTGTTTGCGGTATTTACTATTCCAAGAAATTTTGAAAAAAAGATCTTAAATGGTGAAGAAGTCACAATACCAGCCTATGGTGATGCTTCAAGTCGTTTAGCTAATGGTTTGATACAGGTGGATATTCGAGGAATCTATCAGCAAATATTAACTCAATATAATACACGGATTATGCGAAATGCTGGATTTGCCGATAAACAGATCGACATCATACTATCGCCAATTAAAGGTCAAACAGAACCGCTATACAATGCTGGCATAAGCTTTGCAGCCATCACTTTTCCTGGCTTATTAGTGATGTTATTGCAGCACTCATTTTTAATCGCTGCAACACGCACTAACATTACGTTAAACTCCTTGCCACAAGGAAAACCGCCAAAAATTGTAATTTTTGGTAGCTTATTTGGTTTATTACCAATCTGGCTTTTTTTATCCATCGTGCTTTTTGGATTATGGCCTTGGGTACTTGGTTATCGTCAGTTAGCTAGCCTTACTGAAATACTAATCATGACATTTCCACTATTACTCGGTGCTTTGGGTTTAAGTAAATTGTTGACTGAGTGTTTGCGCAAAACTGAAATGATATATCTGACATTGGCATTTTTGACGACGCCTGTGTTTTATCTATCCGGTACCATTTGGCCAATTGATGCTATGCCTCATTGGGTTCAATTTGTCTCATATTTATTGCCGTCAACATGGGCGACTAACATGATTGCAGGTGTGAATCAAATGGGACTTGGGCTAGCAGATAATTGGCACAATATATTGATGATACTCTTATTAGGTGCGATATACAGCATAATGGGCATTCTTATTGCTGCATTAAGAGAAGGTCGAATACGTAAATTTTTCAGAAAGAGAAAAGCGAAAATACAATCTAAACGGCAGTTGATTTAATCTTATTGAACTTTTTATTTATCAAACCGCTTCCAATAATTCGTTAATTGTCTTAGTAGTTATGATGACAATTAACGAATGTTAAGTTGCGTAATGCATTACTAAAAAAGATTTTCATTATCAAAGTCGAATTATTCGTTTTTCCTGTTATGATATTTTGCTAATGTTTTAGATAGATATCTTGTGTTGTAGTGAATGAAATATTATCCATGGATTATTAGCCTACGCTTAAAAACGTTACCCCTTTCTTTATGTGCGATATTAGTCGGTAATGCGCTGGCTTATTGGCAACAACAATTTGATTATCGGATCATGTTATTATCTATTAGTACTGCCTCATTGTTACAAATTCTGTCAAATTTAGCTAACGATTACGGTGATGCAGTTAAAGGAAGTGATAAATGTAATATAACCGCTCATACTCGTGGTATTCAATTGGGGTTAATCACATTAAAACAGTTAAAAATAGCGTTAATCATCAATATAATTTGTTGTATTTTATCCGGGCTATGTCTATTACACGTTGCTTGCAACAACCGATATGAATTATTCAGTTTTATATTATTAGGCTTGCTATCTATTATTGCTGCTATTACCTATACTATTGGCAACAAGCCTTATGGCTATAGTGGCTTTGGCGATTTATCCGTTTTAATATTTTTTGGGCTAGTTGGTGTAATAGGAAGTTACTACCTGCAAACAAAATCATTATCAAATTTAATTATTCTACCTGCTTTAGGTTGTGGATTGTTGTCAGTGGCCGTACTCAATATTAACAATTTACGTGATATTGATAGCGATCGAAATTGCCATAAGCGTACGTTAGTGGTCTTAATGGGACAAACCAAAGCTCGCTTTTATCATCTATTTCTAATTGTGACTGCATTTATTTTATTGGCACTTTTTGCTAGTCATCAGTTACATACCATTTGGCGATGGTTATTTTTGATAACGCTACCGCTATTTATTTACCATATTTATGCTGTTTTTCGATTTAAGGTAGCTAAGGATGCTATCCCTTTATTATTACAGATGGTCAAACTTGCATTATTCACTAATTTACTTTATTGTTTGGGAATTATTTTGAACTAGCTCACGTTTATTTAAATTCGGTATCTTGTAACGCTATGTAAGCGTTATACTAGATAAACTAAAATATAAAGGCTAAAGGAGGCTTGGCAATGGAGTTTGATACTTCAATTCTTTGTGATTATTATCCGGAAGATGTTAACGTAGTAGAACCAATTTTCACTAATTTTGGTGGGGTTGCATCATTTTCAGGTCAAGCCGTAACAGTTAAATGTTTTGAAGATAACGGATTATTATACGAAATCTTGCAATCTAATGGTGCAGGTAAAATTCTAGTTATTGATGGCGGTGGATCGGTTCGTCGAGCATTGATTGATGCAGAACTGATTGATATTGCTGTTCAAAATCAGTGGGAAGGCATCATTGTTTATGGCTCGGTTCGACAAATAGATTATCTGGCAGAAGCAGATATTGGTATTCAAGCGTTAGCGGCGATACCCGTAGGTGCAGAAGATCAAGGTATTGGCGAAGTAGACATTAGAGTCAATTTTGGGGGGGTGACCTTCTTTTCTGGTGATTTTGTTTATGCCGATAACACCGGAATTATTTTGTCGGAAATTGCCTTAGAAATCGACGAAGAATAGCTTATAACTTGTGTTCATCCGCTGACCTTAATCGGCGGATGTTTGATGCTAAAAATAGTATGGCTGTAAAATATAACTAAATTAAACCGTAACGTTACGAATATACCCACCTGTTACCGTCTTAATTAAACCGGCAAGTTCCATATCTAACAATTTAATTGTCAAATCAGGAATCGATAAATTTAACTGTTGAGCAATAATATCAACCGGAATAGGTTGATGACGAATTAAAGCAAAAATTTCAGGATATAAAATAGTTTCAACGAATTTTACAGATTGCGACGTTAATGGCTTGATAGTTGATAGATAATGAGAATAATGCTCTAAAATATCAGTTGGTTTTGTGACTAAATAGGCTCCTTGCTGAATTAAAGCATGCGTACCACGACTGTTTTCGTTATTAATTTCACCGGGTAAAGCAAATACATCTCGATTTTGTTCTAAGGCATAACGCGCAGTAATCAATGAGCCACTTTTTTCCGAAGCTTCAACCACAAAAGTACCCAGACTTAATCCGCTTATTATCCGGTTTCGTCTTGGAAAATATTCTGTTCTTGCTACTTCAAAAGGAAAAAATTCAGAAACTAAAGCGCCATTTTGTGCCAAAATATCATGGGCAAGTTTTAAGTTTGATCGCGGTGCTATTTTAGCAAGCCCACTTCCTAAAACGGCTATAGTATCGCCCGATACCTCTAATGCGCCTCGATGACAAATTGCATCTAGTCCCAACGCTAAACCGCTAGTTACTGTTAAACCATTTATTGCCAATTCCCCCGCAAAATAGCGTCCCCATTGTGCACCATATTCACTAAATTGACGGCTACCGACCATGGCAATTTGAGGTGTTTGTAGTAACTGTTTATTCCCCATAACAAAAAGTAATAAAGGCGATGCGCTAATTTGTTTGAGTAGTGGTGGATAATCAGGATCACAATAGGTAATAAGCGTTTTAGGCAAACCATCACTATTGAGCCAATCAAGCACAGGTTCAAAATGAAGGTATGAAGTAGCCAAAAAGCGTTCTTGTTGCATTTCATTCAATCCAAGCTTTTCGAGAAAAAATGCAACATTATTGATTGTATTTGGCAATCCATTTTTAAAAAACTTACTCATTTTTTTAAAAATGGCACGTTTTTCTTGTCCCAGCATTGAAATTCGTAATAAGAACTCATATTTACTCATCATTGTTTTATCATTTTATAAAAGTGTGGTTTCGTGAATTGGTGAGATATATTTTATCAATAGCTAACAAATGCTATTCACCAGCATCATAAATGTTTACAATGTATTTAAATCTGAAAAAACTGACAATTGAGGAGTAGATCGAAGAAATTATGGCTATTTTACCGGTATTACGTTTTCCTGATGAGCGATTACGCAAAGTTGCAAAACCAGTGACAGCATTTACACCCGAACTACAAACCATTATAGATAATATGATTGAGACCATGTATGAGCATAATGGTATTGGACTTGCCGCCACTCAAGTTAATGTGCATGAACAAATTATTGTCATTGATGTAACAGAAGATCGTAGCAATGTTTATGTAATCATTAACCCAGAAGTGATTAGCCAGGAGGGGGAGACAGGCATAGAAGAGGGTTGTTTATCCATTCCAGATTGTCGAGGATTTGTACCAAGAGCTGAAAAAATTAAGATTAAAGCGCTCGATCGCAATGGAAACCCTTACCAAATTGATGCCGATGAACTTCTTGCGATATGCATTCAACATGAAATGGATCATTTAAAAGGTAAGCTATTTGTTGACTATCTTTCTCCTTTAAAACGTCAACGAATCGAACAAAAAATGAAAAAAATGGCTCGAGAAGAGCTTAAAAGTAGATAAAAATAATGATAATTTATGTGGTAATTTAACTGAAGATACCGATTCAATTTGTTAAACTACCGCATAAATATTTTTTATTTTAACCAACCGTCAAAAGGTTTCTCTCCGAGAGTTTTATTACTTAGAACGATCTTTCATCTGTATAAATTACAATATGCAATAACTGTTTTATCGCCCCTTTTAGGATACTTTGCTTAAATTATTTAACCGGCTAATGCTATTAGCATTGTTGATATATATTCAAATATCTGTTCAAACACAAACTCGGCAAAAGCGGGTAACATCGACATTAAATATGTGAGCATGATTAACCCTAATAATAAGGTTAGGGGATAACCAATAACAAAAATAGATAGTTGAGGAGTCATTCTATTTAACAGCCCTAACGCCATATTGATAATTAACAACAAAGCCATTAAAGGTAATGCTAACATTATCCCATTAATAAATAGTAATCGGCTGATATCAATCAAAGTAAGAACGCCATTTGCTTTTAACGGCAAAGTTGTTATTGGAATGATGTCAAAACTATTGGCAAGTCCATACAATAACCATAAATGACAATCTAAACTAAGAAAAATTAACAAAGCGATGATATTGGTGAAACGTGATAATACCGATGTAGATGGCCCACCAATAGGATCAAAAAAAGTAGCCATGCCAAGCCCCATTTGCATACCAATTAATTCACCAGCTACTCTCATGGTCATAAAGGCAAGTTGCATAGCAAGACCCATTAATACACCGATGATAACTTGCTGCGCAATCATCCAGATACCCATTAATGAATAGAGTGTTACAGGCTCATCGGTCGGGGGTAATGGTAACAAAAGTGCAATGAGTAAAGCCAAACCAATTTTGACGCGGTTAGGTACTTCTTTTTCGCCAGTAATGGGAGCAACCATTACTAGTGCTAAAATACGTACAAACGGTAAAAACGAGTTTTTAACCCAAGAAAAAAAATCAATATCAAATAGATAATTAATATCAAATTCCATTAAATTTAGCTGGTTAGATTTGGAATGTTGGTAATAACAATTTTAATATAGTCAGTCATTGTTGATAGCATTGACGGCCCTAAAACAATTAAGACGACAATCACCGCTAAAATTTTAGGAATGAAAGATAAGGTCATTTCGTTAATTTGTGTTGCAGCTTGTAATAAACTAATAATCAAGCCGGTCACCAATGCAGCTAAAAGTAAAGGGCCAGCAAGTGAGGCTGCGACTTTGACAGCTTGAATGGCAAGCGTACTAATCGAATCAGGTGACATAATTTTCCTTAATTTAAGAATCTTGAGTTTATGTTTTTCAACTAAAAAAGCTCTGTGCCAGTGAACCTAGTAACAAATGCCAACCATCCGCTAAAACAAACAACATTAATTTGAATGGTAGAGATACGGTTGCAGGTGGTACCATCATCATGCCTAATGCCATTAACGTACTTGCAACAACTAAATCAATGACTAAAAAGGGAATAAAAATCGTAAAACCAATTTGGAAGGCTGTTTTTAATTCACTGACGACAAAGGCAGGTACTAGTACATTCAATGGCACTTGTTCTCGTGTTTCAACTTCGTTGACATGAGACATATTCATAAATAAGGCAAGATCATTTTCCCGTGTTTGGCTTAGCATAAATTCGCGTAATGGTTTTGCAGCTGTTGTTAAGCCTTCTTGCATCGTGATTTGATTTTGTGAATAAGGAATATAAGCATCTTGATAAATTTTATCGATCACCGGTGACATAATAAAAAATGTCATAAATAGTGCAATGCCCAAAATAACTTGGTTGGGTGGGGCTGATTGCGTGCCAAGCGCATTGCGTAATAATCCCAATACAATGATGATTCGGGTAAAACTGGTCATCAAAAGTAAAATAGCAGGTATAAACGTGAGTAACGTTAAAAATACCAATGTTTCAACAGGTAATGACCAACTATGTTCACCATTTTGTATTGTTTCAGTCATAAACGGGAGTGATGAAGGATCGGCAAAACAAAATCGGCTAAAAAACAATAAGCTTAATAATGTCGTTAGCAATATAAAAATTTTTAACCGCACAAGGCATCACTCCTTTTTCGTTTTTAACGCTGATTGCAAGATTTGCTTGAACACATTGTTATCAGCTGATTTAGCAACGGGTGTTGATTGTGATAATAATTTTTCGGCACGTTGTTCATCAATGGTATGTAGCAACGTCATATGATGCGAAGTGATACCGACAACCAATAATTGCTTATCCACCTCAACTAACATGATTCGTTCTTTTGGACTAATGCAATGCGTTGCTTTAACATCAATAAATGCATTACGTTTCTTATTATGACCCAGACGTTTAACTATCCAACCTAACAATAGAATCATAAAAATGACACCAATTAGCGCCGTGCCAATTGATGTGCCCATTTGACTGTAAAGATTTAATTCAGATGATGACGATACAGTATTGCTCGTGATAGTGTGGGTACTTGAGGTTGAGATCTTAGTCATATTTTTTAGGTTTATCGCCATTAACGGCTCAGTCTGCGCACACGCTCGGAAGGAGTTATAATATCGGTAATACGGACACCGTAATTATCACCAACAACGACAATTTCGCCTTGAGCAATCAAATAACCATTGATCAAAATATCTAAAGGTTCGCCAGCAAGTCCGTCGAGCGCAATCACTGATCCTTGAGTAAGATTGAGTAAATCTTTGATTGTCATTTTAGTTCGACCAAGTTCGACACTTAAATGAACAGGAATATCTAAAATAAGATTGATATCTTGTTTTTTATCTTCTGTATGATTAGGTGAAAGTGTTTCAAAAATGGCTTCTTTGGCAATAAGTTCATCATTGAGCGTATCATTCGCTTGGTTTTCGTCATTATTTTGTTTGTTATCAGTCATTGAATTCCCCTTCATTCAATTGTTCTAATACAGGATTAATTACTTGTTCTACTTGAATAGCATATTGTTTATGGGTTTTTCCATAGTGACCTTTTAATATAGGTACACCCCCGACAGTAACATCAAGAAGAGTTGGTTTTTCGATTACTAAAATATTATCTACTTTGAGCGCAAGTAGTTTATCTACTGTTGTTTGAATTGTCGTAAAGTTAGCAACTAACTCAACGGTAGATTGTTTGATGCCACTGGTTAAAGAACTCATCCAAATGTTATCATCTTGATGCGTTTGTTGCTCAATCGGTGGTTTTATCAGTAACTCTTTAATGGGTTCAACCATTGAATAAGGAATACAGATACTGAATGTTGTTTTAGAATTACCAATTTCAACTTTGAAGTTTGATGTTAAAACGACATCATCCGGTGAACTTGTGATATTGGTGAATTTGCTCTGTATTTCTGAACGAATGTATTCAGTTTCAATAGAATATATATCTGTCCAGGCATTTTGGTAAAACGTTAACGCTAGTTCGAGTACGCGTTTAATAATTTGCTGTTCGGTATGGGTAAATTCCCGTTCTTCTGTATCGAGTTGCGAAGCATGGCCATCACCACCAAATAAAGTATCAACCACGGTATAAACAATCTCAGGCGAAAACGCAAATAAGCTTGAACCTCGCAATGGATTGAGGTGCACAAGATTTAAATGGTTAGCCGCTGAAATCTGTGAAAACTCTTTAAAAGTTTGAGGTTCAATCGGTGAGGCAATGACATCCGTATTTCGTCTTAATAAGTTAAATAAACCTATTCTAAATTGACGAGCAAAGCGCTCATTCACAATTTCTAACGCAGTTAAACGTTCAGGAATAAAACTATGTTTGACAGATAAATCATAAGGTTTAACTTCAATTTTTTTTGATGATATATGATTGTCAGGATCTTTCTTATTTGTTGTCATTGGTTTGTCTTCAGACGGTGGTAAGCTATCAGAAGACTCATTCATATTACGCGTAGGCGCTTGCTTATCCGGCATGATAATCACCGTATGATAAAATCGGTAAACAATACTTCATCAACCTTCACTGAATGTTTAGGATCGTATTGTCTGGATAGAGCGACTTTGATTTGCTCTTGCAAATCAAGTTTACCTGTTTCAAGCTTTAAATTATTGACATATTGTTTAGAGGTTAACAGCAATACATCGCTTCTGACTTCCGGTAAATACTCTAAAAGTACTGATTTTTGTTCTTCGTCAGCAACACGTAATACCATACCAACATAGAGAACTTTGTTAATTTCTGTACTATCTTCTGAAGTTGGTAATGAAATTGTAAACGGTTTTAGTGTTAAAAATACCGGTGATAAAACAGGTGGCTCTTCTTTAGCTTTAATTGTATTTTTAGACTGATTTTGGAACCATAAATAGGCAGTGGTTGCTAATGCTAACATTGTGATGATAATAAGTATTAGGTTTAAAATACTCACTTTTTTCTTGGAAGTTGGCATGTTTATTCTTATCTCAGTTAAAATTTGGAAAAATAATAACCAATTGAATGGTTAAAAATACAAGAATAATAAATCAAGCTGACAGAATTGATTTGAAGAATAGGCGATAAAAATATCACCTATTCAGCCTTTTTATTCTCTCATCATTTAAAAAAATAAATGCAATGCCTTACTCAGCTTTACGCAAATATACTCAACCCCGATTTTGCCAAATGGTGACTAACCTGACTAGGTTGATGAATTTCCTCAATGACATTTGAATGTTCGATTATTGGTGTTTGACGATTCTTTGATTGTTGATATTGCGCCGACTGATCAGCATCATTCATCATTGAAAAGTCACTAATATCGGCTTGCTCTAGTGTGATACCTTGCTCTTCAAGCGAACTTTTCAAATAGGGTAAGGCAGATTCTAATACGCTTTTGACTACGGCATGAGCAGCCATCATATGTAAGTTCATTTTATCTTCCAACATATCCAATTTTATATGTAATGAACCTAGCTCTTGAGGATTAAGTTTAATATTCGCCGTTTGAATTCCTTGCCGGTTAAACATGATGATCTGCTCAGTAAGTGATGACGGCCATTGTTGATTTGTGACTGCGAGAGGCAAGTTTATCGACGTGGTGATTTTTGCAGGCGTCAACATTACCCCTGTTGGATCTTGTCCATGCGACGATGTGGTTATTGCTGTCTCTTGATGGATAGTCATATCGCTTGTGAACTGCTGTATCGAAACATGACGTTGTTGGTTTTGTAATTCTGCTCTAGCATTATTCAACGGAAAACAATTATTTGCGACGGCTGATAATTGACGATTTGAACTCTTTTTCAAAGTGGCTATTTCAGTGTTATTTAAGTTCGCACTAAAATGATTTGGATTACTTCCCTTTATTGCCATATTGTTTTGCAATGAACGTTCATCGATTATTGCTTCACGCCCATCAAGGCTATTAACGGGTAATCGTTGCTCGTCATCAGTGATGTCTGATGCGAAAGAATTTAATCTATTGATTGCATCATTTAAGGGGTTAGTGATTGCACTATTAAGATGATATGAAAGATGACTTGCCTGTAATTTGTCACGCATTTCCGATTGAATCATACTGGTATCATAAGGGAAAACAGGGAAGATTAATCCATCAAGACTATTGTTTTGATCATCAAATTCACATCCCTCATAGTCAATTTGATTTAGGTTGTTTGGCTGTTCTGGATGCGATAACGGCTTTTCATTGTCAGCCAATAACTGCTGAAAAAGATTCGCATCATTCACATTAGCTTCCTCATCAAGTTGTTTAGATAGATTCGTTGATATTAATTGCATATCACTATTTAAATTAATATTCATGTAATACTCTCCTTGATAACTGTTGCTGGGCAAATTCATCCGTCATTTTTTGCTGTATTCGATTTTGAAGTTGTAATTGCTTTTTGTGCTGTTTTTCTAATAACGTGGTATAGGTATTCAAACTTTTATTGGATTGATTAAGTTCGTTGGTTATCTGTTGTTGTTTAATCGCTAATGTGAGTAGCAATTTTTTTTGTTGTTCGATACCTTGCTCAATATTGGCTATAAATGCGGTAAAATTAGTTAATTCGCATCCTTTAATACCATTCGATAAAGCGCTATTTAATTGCTGTTGATATTCAGCGTAATAATCATTGAGCACCTTAAGTTGTGATTGTGCTTGTTGATGACTTTCGTTTGCTTTTTTTAATCGAATTAAACTATCATCAATCGATTTTTGTGCTAACTGTTTTAAGGTTAAAAAAGCATGTTGTGTCGAATTTTTATTGTTCATGATACTTCCTTACGATCCCATGGCGTTAGGATCAACAATTGCAACTAGCTGTTGATAGGCTTCTTGATAACTACAATGTTCATTAATCCCTTGCTGTAAAAAGGTTTGCATAGCCGGAAATAGCGTAATTGCTTTATCTAATAAAGGATCAGTACCGGCAACATAAGCACCAACATTAATTAAATCACGATTGCGTTGAAAGCTCGAAAACAGTTGTTTGAACAGACGTGATTTTTTCTCATCTTCAGGCGCGGTGAGATCTGTCATAACACGGCTAATGGAGGCTTCTATATCAATAGCTGGATAATGACCCGATTCAGCAAGTGAACGTGAAAGTACGATGTGCCCGTCTAAAATAGCCCGGGCTGAATCAGCAATCGGATCTTGTTGATCATCTCCTTCGGTTAAAACGGTATAAAATGCGGTAATTGCGCCTTTACCATGATTATCATTACCGGCTCTTTCAACCAGAGCGGGTAATTTAGCAAATACCGAAGGGGGATAACCTTTCGTCGCTGGTGGCTCACCGATAGCTAAGGCAATTTCACGCTGCGCCATTGCATAGCGAGTGAGCGAATCCATAATTAAAAGGACATTTAACCCTTGTTCACGAAAAGATTCCGCAATTTTGGTGGCGTAAGTCGCCCCTTGTAAACGTAATAATGGTGATACATCCGCAGGCGCTGCTACCACGACAGCGCGTGACAGTCCTTCTTCGCCTAAAATATTTTCGATAAAGTCTTTAACTTCTCGTCCCCGTTCGCCGATTAAACCAACGACAATAACATCTGCTTGGGTGTAGCGTGCCATCATACCGAGTAACACACTTTTACCGACGCCCGAACCGGCAAATAACCCCATTCGCTGTCCTTGCCCAACGGTTAGTAGAGCATTGATTGCTCTAACCCCTACATCGAGCACTTGATGAATGGGCGTACGTTGTAATGGATTGAGTGTTTTACTCGATAAGCCTTGATACTCGACATTTTCCGGTAAGGGTTTTCCGTCTAACGGTTTTCCCATTGCGTCAACAACTCGCCCCAATAACGTCATACCAACCGGTAATAATTTGTGACTAAAATGGGCTAAATCGTATTGTGCGGTGTACACTCTTGCGCCCAGTAAAATACCGTCAGTGGATTCGAATGGCATTAGGTAAAGTGTATGTGCATTAAACCCTACCACTTCGCATTCAACGGCATCGATATGACCTTGGCACTGTCTTTCAATATAACAGTTGGAGCCTAATGGTAATTTTAATCCGACTGCTTCAAGGACTAGCCCAGACGCTTTTACTAATCGACCATAATGACGAATCAATGATAAATCTTTAAGCTGCTTTGTTGCTTGAAGGAGTTTGGTTGACCATTGACTTGAGTATCGCACGTTAATGGTTCTCGCCTTGTAAGTGATCAGACATCATTTGCCAATGTTGATTAATATTGCTATTCACTTCGTTGGTATCTGTCAATAATTTACATCCGCCTTCTTCAACATTTGCATCAGCAACAAATTGCCATTGGTGTGGATTAATATCATCATTTAACATCGGTTCTAACCAGCGTAAATCAGCAGGGTTAAGGTGTAATACGATTGGATCAGATAACATAGAACATTGTTCAACTAATTGATTAATCGTGTGCATTAATTGCTTTTGTTTAACTTTAGATAGGCTACCAACCGTTTTTTGTGCTGCAACTAATGCTAAATCAAATAATTGAGGCACAATTAATTCGTCAATCTCTTTAATGGATTGCTCAAAATTGTTGATTAAGTGTGTGATAGCTTGAACAGCTTGTTTTTTTTTATCATCAAGTTGTTGTTCAATCTGTTCACGACCTTGCTGTTGACCAACTAAATATCCTTGGTCATACCCAGATTGTTTGCCATTCTCAAAGCCCTCTTTATGACCTTGTTCGAATCCTTCTTGATAGGCTTGTGATTTTGCTTCTTGCTTTAACAGTTCTAACTCTTCTTCGCTGATAGAGGGAGCCGGTACAACATCTATGTGTTCTGGCTCAGGCTCACTTTCTACTTCGTCAACCTGAGTAGCCATAGATTGTTGTGTTAATGGTGAAAAGTCTGATGACGATAAATCCTGAAAACAGAGCGGTTCCCAGCTTAATTTATCTGAACTATTACACATATTCGTCATCACCGCTACTTAAGATAACTTCACCGGTTTCAGCTAAGCGACGCGCAATAACCAAGATTTTCTTCTGCTCCGTTTCCACTTGTGATAAGCGCACCGGCGGTCTGTTTTCAAGATCTTCACGTAAAATAGAGGCTGCGCGTTGTGACATGTTGCTAAGTAATTTGTCACGTAATGCAATTGATGCACCTTTTAATGCAATAATGAGCGTCTCGTTATCGACATCTTTAAGTAGACGTTGGATGCTTCTATCATCCACTTCAACCAGATTTTCAAACAAGAACATTTCATCAATAATTTTCTGTGCAAGTTCATTGTCGTAATCGCGTAATGCGTTGATAACCAACTCTTCTTGTTGGCTCTTCATTAAGTTAATGATTTCGGCTGCGGTTCTGATTCCGCCTAAGTTATTAAGTTTAATATTTTGTCCGTGTAATAATGTTGATAATGACGTAGATAATAATCGGAGTGCTGACGGTTCAACACCACCAAAAGTGGCAATACGTAACATCACATCATTACGTAAATCGTCATCGAATAGATTAAGAATTTCCGCCGCTAAATCTCGGTGTAAATGGACTAAAATAGTGGCAATAATTTGTGGATGTTCTTTTTTAACCAAATCAACAGCTCGAGCAGCATCAACAAAATTAAGCATTTCAAGACCGTCGGTGGCTTCTTCAATATCTTTTCCTAACAGCTCATCGAGTAAACGCCCAGCTTTTTCACTACCAATAGATTTTTCTAATACTGAACGTAAGTAGCCATTGGTATCTGTATTAAGTACCGCACACTCTTCCAGTGTTTTTTGGCATTCATTAAGAATACCTTTTAATTGTTCTTGTGAAAGCTGTGGCAAAGACATCATCGCACTACTGATTTGTTGTACCTCTTTAGGATTGAGATATTGCATCACTTGTGCAGCAATTTCTTCACCTAACACCATTAAAACTGTTGCGGCTTTTTGTGATTCATTTAAATTCATTCGTTGCTGTCCTCTTTACTGATCCAGCTGCGAATAATTAACGCCATAACACGTGGATCCTTCTCAACAATTTTACGGATGTACTGCTGTTGTTGCATATTATCTTCAAATATCTTCTGCTGTTGTTTACTGTGCGCTTTGTAATCTAATTTTTCATCAATACTTGTTTGGGTATCTGATGTATTATCTGGCGTACTGAAGTATTGTCGTTGTAACTTCATCCAAACATTACGTAATATTTTGCGCCAAATTATCCACGCAATGAAAATATAGATCAGATATTTAATGCCTGTTTTAGTGTTTTCATAAAATTGGTGAGTTTCCCAAAATGCCAATCCGTCATTTTCATCATCAAGTTGATCACTAAATTTTAAATTAGCTACAGTTAAGGTATCGCCGCGTAAATCTGAATATCCCATTGCTTGACGAGCTAACGCTTCAATATTTTTTAGCTCTTCATTATCCAGTTTGACCCATTGTGGCGTATTGTTGTTGGCTTCATTTGGTTTTTCGTCTGTTTCAGATGTTGCAGACACATTATTCACATCGGAATCTGAATGATTAGCATCTGGATCGACATATTTATAATTGACTAACACGGCAACCGATAAACGTTTGATTCTGCCCTCGGGTATCTTACTGTGAACAACTTGCCGGTTAACTTCGTAATTTAAAGTATTATTTGACTGTAAATTATAGATTTTTTGTTTATCATCTTGTTCTTTTGATTCAGGTTGTTCATCAATTGATGCACTTGCGGTTGGCGCAGGTTGATTAGATAGTGCACCGGGGACGCCGCCTATGCCCGCATTATTACCCACTTGACGATTTTCGATTCGCTGTTTACTTCGAATAGTTTGGTTAGCGATATCACTATTTGGATCAAAGGTTTCCGATGTCGTTTCTTGTCGACTAAAGTCAATATCAGCATTGACTTGTACCATGACATTTTTTTTACCTAAAATTGGAATAATAATTTTTTCCACACGCTCACGAACGCTATTTTCAATGCGTTCACTAAATTCTAAATGAGCAACATTAAATGTTTTATCACGATAATTTTCACCCGTAAGTAAATTACCATGCTGATCGATAATGGTAACTTTATCGGCTTGTAATTCCGGTACACTACTTGAAATAAGGTGAATAATGGCATCAATTTGACGTTGTGATAGACTACGACCGGGTAATAAGGTTAATGCGACAGAAGCTGAAGGAAATTTTCGTTCTCTGACAAATAATGAGGGTTTAGGCATAGCTAAATGCACTCTGGCATCATCAATACTACTAATGATTGAAATTGTTCGGGATAGTTCACCTTCTAAAGCACGTTGATAATTGATCTGCTCGTTAAATTGGCTCATCCCAAAACTTTCTTTATCAAGCAATTCAAAGCCAACGGCGCCCCCTTTTGGTAATCCAAGTTGAGCAATGCGTAAACGCGTATCGTAAACTTTTTCTTCAGGAATTAAGATGGTTGAACCAGATGATGTGAATTTATAAGGAATATTCATCTTATCCAATTGACTAATGATTTCACCGCCATCTTTGTCGCTTACATTACTAAACAAAACCCCATAATCGTCATTTTTCATCCATAAGTAAGTCATACTTAAGATGGCTAATATTACCACGCCGGCAATAAGTAGCAGCATTTTTGGATTTTGTTTTAATTGATTGATAAAAGGTAACTTATTTAATATTGATTCGCCTTTTTTACCGACAGTTTGGCTAGTCATAAATATCCTAATTCTAAACTAATTAGATGAATTCTAGAGTTTATTATCTGTGTATTTAGAAAAATCAATAGCTAAAAAAGAAAAGGATTTTCCCCTTACTTGTGGCATTTAAATTTTTTGTTGTATGGTAAATTGAGGATTAGTTGAGCAATTTAAATAAGATTAATATTTTAACCATATGAATACTTTAAGTAATTTTGATAATAGCGTTCTCTCATCGATAAAAGCCCCCAATCTGCTTGAAAAGAAACAATCAATTTCCAATCAATCTGGTTTTGCCACTGAACTAAAAATGGCGTTGGATTCTATTAGCCAAACGCAAATACAGGCTCAAAATCAAGCAAAAGCGTTTGAACTGGGTGAACCCAATATTGCCTTAAATGAAGTTATGGTGAATATGCAAAAATCGACGGTTTCACTTCAATTTGGTATTCAAGTTCGTAACAAACTTGTTGCGGCTTATCAAGAAATCATGAATATGAATGTTTAATATGCATTAAACATTGATATAAGTGCAAGATCGTTAATGTCTAGTCATTATTTTCAATCTTGCACTTAGCAAATATTTAATAAATTTATCTGTTAAATTAAGTTAGCGACGTGTTGGTAATTTTCAATTTTACTCTGTTGACGGACTTTTTCTCCGATTAATTCCCCTAATTCAGCATGCCGTGTGGTAACTAATTGGCTGATTTGCTGTTGATAACTTAAGATATTTTGAATATACATTCGTACTCTATCTTTACATTGCGTGGGAACGTGTTCGGTAGTTAAGGTACCGTCAAGTTCTATAATATTTTCAGATAATTGTGAGTATTGATTTTGCCAACTCAGTAACGTATTCCAATCTTCCTTATGTGCGCTGATTAACATTTGTTCTGTCACATAATCAAGTTGTTCATAGTGTTTTAATAATGTTGTTCCTTTCATAACCATCTCTTTTTTTATTTTGCAATTTCACGCCAAGATTCAGCAATATTGTTGAGTAGGTCAAAACAGTTTTGTAGCTTATCTTGATCGTTATATAAATTAGCCAGTACTAATTGTTGGCTGATATAGTGATACAAGCGCTCTAAATTTTCGGCAATTTCGCCTCCTTTTTCTAAATCTAAACAGCTTTTTAGTCCGTTATCAACGATATTGATTGCTTTTGATATCGCCATTCCTTTACCTGCTATGTTTCCTTTTTGAATGTATAATTTGGCAAGTTTGATCGCATTTAGTGCGCCATCATAGAGCAATACGATCAATTGATGTGGTGAGGCTTGGCTCACACATGTTTCTAAATTAACTTGCTCATAAGCTTGAGATCCTAATTTATACATTTTTGTTAATCCTTATTTTTTCATGTTTGCCATCATTTCGAATTGGGTTGTTAAATAATTACTCATACTGTCTAATGAACTAATTAAAACATCTAATTTAGTAAATTGAACTCGATAGCGTTCGACGGTTTGTTCAATCGAATTGTTCACTTGTTCATATCGTTTATCTAACGATTTCAATGTTGAATTTAATCCTGTGGTGGCTGAATCAATCATGCCTTCACTATCTATAAATCCACTGACTTTATTAAATACTTCATTAGCAATACCGGTGGTCTCACCGTCACCGGTAAATAACGTAGCAACAGCATCACTATTTTCACTTAGCGCTTTTTTTAATTGATTTTCATTGATAGTAAGCGAACCTTTGTTATCCATGTTAACGCCAATTTGGGCAAGAACAGAAAATTCACCTGATTGACCCTTAGCAAAGATTGAACGAATACTTTGATCGATATTACGTAGCGTAGAATCACCAATTAGTGGACCATTATTGTTGCTTAACTCGTCAGAATTGGTCTCTTTAGCGGTAAATTGAGTCAGGCTTGAAATGGTTGATTGTAATTGATTAAATGCTTCAACCCATTCTTTTATTGCCGTTTCTGCTTTTTCATTATCAGCAGTAATAGCTAAATTTTGACTGGTCGTGGTGGTTGCTTTTAAGGTGATATCAACACCTTCAATCACTTCTTTAATGGTATTTGAAGCACTTGTTATGGCAACACCATTAAATGTTAATTTAGCATCTTGCGCTTTAGCAACTTCTACCATATTACTTGTGTCGGGTTGCTGATGATTAAATGCAATAATCTTATTGAGTTTTTCATCGTCCGACGAAATTGACGTAATGGCTTGTTGTTCACCGGTTTCTTTCGATGTGATAACTAATTGATAACTATCTGAACCACTGCGAACAATCGCTGCACTCATGGTTGAATGACTAGTTGTCCCATCTTCATTAACCACTTTGGCATTATTAATGGCGTTGGCAATGGATTCTAATGATGTTTCGTCCTTAGACAGGTTAACTTCAAGTTTTTGACCATTAGCTTGTTCAATGGTAATGGTTCTTGTTTCATTGTCATTACCTAAATTAGTATTCTTATCATTAATGGCTGATGTTGCAATACTGTGTGAAGTCGCCAACTGATCAACAGTCACCGCATAATTACCCAATGCCGCTTTATTATTGACTGTTGTGGTAAAATAATTGTCATTACCTGCTGATGCTCGACTATAAAAAAGTTCTTTTTTTTGTAGTTTTTCAGTCGCAGAATTAAACGAGCTCAACGCATTTTTTAACTTACCGAAGCCACTGATTTTGGCATTAATCGCTTTTTGTTGAGCGGTGATCGGGGTTAAACGTGTTTTTTCAACGGATTCTAATTGACTTAATACTTCATTAAGATCGATACCAGAACCAATCCCTAAAATGCTCATTGCCATAATTTTTTGCCCTTATTTAATCACTATTTATCAACCATAACTTATCTAGCTGTTATATCGGCTTTTGGCATAAAAAGTTTAGAAGAAATTTGTGATTGATTGCTGGTTTTAAAAAAATTAAAAAATAAAATATCTTTCTTATTGATTTAATAAACTGAATTATCAAAAGATATTTTAACTATGGGGTTTACTTTTAGTTTGATAACACAACAAAAAATAAAAATTATTAAAGTTTCCTATTTTGCTACCGATAAGTTAATTATCAGCAAATATATTGGACATCTTGCTTCAATATGCCGTTGATTTGACTAATCATATTAAGGAGATAAAAAAATGGCACAAGTAATTAATACTAATACTATGTCTTTAATGGCAAAAAATAACCTGAATAATTCACAAAGCGTTCTAGGTACAGCAATTGAACGTTTATCATCTGGTATGCGTATTAACAGCGCAAAAGATGATGCGGCAGGTCAAGCTATTGCTAACCGTTTTTCATCAAATATTCGTGGTTTAACTCAAGCTGCTCGTAATGCTAATGATGGTATTTCACTTGCACAAACTACTGAAGGTGCATTAAACGAAATCAATAACAACGTACAACGTATTCGTGAGTTAACTGTTCAAGCTGCAAATGGTACTAACTCTCAAAGCGATTTAGTATCAATTCAAAACGAAATCGATCAACGTTTACAAGAGATCGACCGTGTTTCTAAACAAACTGATTTCAATGGTTCAAAAGTATTATCAGAAGATAAAACCCTTAAAATTCAAGTAGGTGCAAACGATGGTGAAACCATTGAAATCAATTTGAAAAAAATCGACAGTACTGAGCTTGGTTTAGCGGGTTTCAATGTTTCTGATAAACCAACTGCCGATCCATTAAAAACCCTTGATGCAGCGCTATCTAACATTGATGCATTACGAGGTCAATTAGGTGCGGTGCAAAACCGTTTTGAATCAACTGTGACTAACATCAACAACACAGTAAACAATTTAAGTTCTGCACGTAGCCGAATTGAAGATGCGGATTATGCAACTGAAGTTTCAAACATGACTCGTGGTCAAATCTTACAACAAGCAGGTACTTCAGTTTTAGCACAAGCAAATCAGGTGCCACAATCTGTACTTTCTTTATTACAGTAAGAGTTAAATCTATCTGATATTCTACTCAATTGAATTGTACAACATAGTAATAACGGTATTTTTGATATCGTTATTACTAATAATCATAATTACCTCTTTTTTATATCTTTATTCATCACATTAAATCCATTTGTTAAGGACATAATAGTATTAAGCATATTTTTAACCTTGGCTCCTAAAAATGGATGATAGCTTATATAACTCGCAAGGCATAATTAATCAAGTCGACTGGCAACAGTATATCCATTTAGTTCGTAATGAAGCATTAAAATTAGCCGTTCGTCTGCCTACCACAATTGAACTCGATGATTTACTGCAAGTTGGTTACATCGGCCTGTTAGATACGATAAAGCGTTATGATGTATCTCAAGGCTATACGTTTGCCACTTTTGCTATACCGAGAATAAAAGGGGCAATGTTAGATGAACTCCGTAGTCGGGACTGGCTACCAAGACAAACTCGAAAAAAGATTAAAGATATTACTCAAGCCATTAATCAACTGGAACAGAAACTCGGTACCACGCCCAATGATCACCAAATTGCAGAATATTTGCAATTATCGATTTCTGAATATCGTAAAGCGTTGTTGGATTCAAATTGTAGTCAAATCTGTTCTTATGACGAAATGCAGAAAAAATTAGGGGATAACATCGATGCTATTGTCGATCATGGTGAAGATAGTGATCCTTTTTCGACTATTATCAATGACGAAATTCGTGACCAAATCGCTCGACAAATTGATAAGTTACCCGAAAAAGAAAAGATGATTTTAGCCCTGTATTACCAAGAGGAACTGAATTTAAAAGAGATTGGAAAAGTCATGGATATTAGTGAGTCACGAGTCAGTCAACTACATAGTCAAGCGATAAAAAGAATACAAAGTAAAGTGAAGCCATAGAAAAATAAAAATAAACTGCGTAAAACAAAGCGTAATTAAACGAAAATAAATTGAAATGATTTTTTTATTGACCTTTCTCGTTTAAAAATGTAATTTTATGTGTAAAAAAACAGTTAATAATAAATTTTGATTGTTTTTTGTTTTTTTACTGCGAAATAAAATAAATAGGATTGGTGATTAAATTGGGTAATATACTAGAAGACGATATTCTTAAATGTATACATCATTTAAATCTTTCAACATTATTGTTATGCCAACGAATGCTTGAAAAAGACAAAGCGATGGCGATGTTTAGATTAGGTATTGATGAAGAAACTGCTGACGCAATAAGTAATTTAACTACATCACAAATGTTAGTGTTATCTGAAACAAATCAATTAACATTTCAATTACGATTTGAAAATTCAGAAATGATTAAAAAACTAACTGAAGATTCTCGGATTAGCGATATTAAACAGATGCATACAGGGATTCTTTTATCTAGTTTACTGTTAGATTCAATCAATAAGTAGGTAGGTAATTAAGATGAGATGTACAAGTATCGTTCAATCATATAAAGAAGTCCAACTCGCTATTCGTTTAATTTCACTCGGCGCCAGAATTCAAATGCTTGAAAGTGAAACAAATCTTAGTCGTGGTAAGTTGATAAAACTGTATAAAGAAATTCAAGGTTGCCCGCCACCGAAAGGATTGTTACCGTTTTCAACAACATGGTTTATGACATGGGAACCGAATATCCACTCAAGTATTTTTTATAATGCTTATCATTTTTTAGTGAAACATGGCACCAAACCCGGAATACAATCGATTTTAAAAGCTTATCAGCTCTATCTTGAACAATGTCCGGCTTACAACGAAGAGCCAGTATTAGGATTAACTCGAGCTTGGATATTAGTTAAATTTGTTGAAAGTAAAGTGATGCAACAATCATGCTGTAAAGAGTGTAAGGGGCGTTTTATCACGCATGCATACCAACCACACAACAGTTTTGTTTGTAGCTTATGTCAACCACCATCACGGGCAGAAAAAAATCATAAGACACATCAAGAAAATCAGGCTAAATGTTTGCAAGTGCTATCTGTCGCTCATGGTTTTAATTCAGAGGTTGCAAAGCAGTTAGCAAGTTAAATAAATATTAGGAATATCAGTCCTATTTACTGTTATTTTATGGAGAAAGAAGAAAGCCAATGCTAATCATTATAGGATATATTGTTGTTATTGCCTCTGCTTTATTAGGTTATGTACTTAGTGGTGGTTATTTAGCAGTACTTTTTCAGCCGTTAGAATTTTTGATTATTGGTGGTACGGCTATCGGCGCTTTTATTGTCAGTAATGAAAAAAAAGTGATCAAAAAAACGCTCAAAGCATTAGGGCAGTTATTTAAATCATCCAAATACAATAAAGCATTATATTTAACGCTAATTAATTTAATGTACACCATTTTAACTAAAATCCGTCAAAGTGGCGCACTATCGATAGAAGGAGATATTGATAATCCACATGAAAGTGAATTGTTTAAGCAATATCCGCTTATTTTAGCCAATCCTCGAATTTTAGATTTTATCACTGATTACTTGCGTCTGATGATTAGTGGCAATATGGATGTTTATGAAATCGAAGCTCTAATGAGTGAAGAAATTGAAACTTATGAACATGAACTCGAAAAACCGGTTAGTGCGATTTCAAGTATTGGTGATGGCTTACCAGCTTTCGGTATTGTTGCTGCCGTTATGGGGGTCATTAACACTCTAGCTCAAGCCGATAGACCAGCAAGCGAACTAGGTGAACTGATAGCACATGCGATGGTAGGAACGTTTTTAGGTATTTTATTGGCTTATGGTTTTGTTTCGCCTTTAGCTGCATTGTTAAAGCAACGAAATTCAGACACGGTCAAAACTCTTGAATGTACCAAAGTGATATTGATCGCCAGTATGCATGATTATGCGCCACAAATTTGCATTGAATTTGGTCGCAAAATGATATTTTCTGATGAACGACCATCTTTCTTTGAATTGGAAAAATATATTCAAGACGTGAAAGATAAAAATGCCAACTCAACCGAAAATAATTAACAATGAAAGATAACTCAATAAGAATTATTACTCGCAAAAAGTCAGGGCATGGAGAAGGGCATCATGGTGGTTCGTGGAAAATCGCTTATGCTGACTTTATGACCGCCATGATGGCGCTGTTTTTAGTTATGTGGTTAATCGCAAAATCAACGCCGCAGGAACTACAAGGAATTGCTGAATATTTTAGAACACCGTTACTTATGGGGCAAAATGGCGGTCAAAATATCAGTGATAGTGAAAGCCCGATACCTGGCGGTGGTGATGATGTCACTCAGCAACTGGGTGAAGAAAAAAACGATATTGCCAATCAACAACAACAAAGCGAATTTGAAAAAAAACAACTCGAAAAGATCCAGCTGATTGAAACAGCACGTAAAATTTTTGAAATGTTTGAACTCGATCCTCGTCTAAAAAAATTAGCGCCTAATTTAATTATTGAACTCACTGAAATGGGGTTACGTATTCAAATTCTGGCATCAGATGATAAACCGATGTTCAATGTAGGCAGTGCGGTTATACATCCTGATATGCAAAGCATTTTGCATGCCTTAGCACCTATTTTAAATTCATTACCTAATAAAATAACCTTATCGGGTCATACCGATGAGCGTCAATATGTCACTGGTGATAGAGGTTATAGTAATTGGGAGTTATCAGCTGACCGAGCCAATTCATCAAGACGAGAACTTATCGCAGGTGGATTGGATAAAAACAAAATTATTCGTATTGTTGCGCTTGCTGATACCGTGGGATTGAACAATCCACATTATAGTAAAGATGCCAACCGACGAATCAGTATTTTAATTTTAAATAAATCGGCACAACAATATATTGAGGATGAAAACAATATGACTGGCATTGATTTTTTAAAACAGGCTAAGCCAGTTAAACAAAATTAATCCTATCGTTATATTATGAAAGGCATGAATCAAAAAAAATCTGCTGAATTGAAAATAAAAAAATAAAAATTCAAAAAAAATAGCAAAAATGATTAAAGCTTTAATGAATTGTGCCGATATAAAAATTAAGTTTACAAATAATCATGATGTTATTAACTAAGTTATATTAAGGAGTTTTTTAATGGCAAATTCATTGATGAATACTGGAATTAGTGGATTAAATGCAGCGCAAAATATGCTTAATGTAATTAGCAATAATATCAGTAATGCCCACACCGCAGGCTATAATCGCCAACAACAGATATTAACGCAGGCAAATGGTACTCATCATCATTTTGGTTTTGTCGGTAATGGGGTTTCAGTGACAGCGGTAAATCGTGCATTTAACCAATTTGTTGTTGGGCAATTGCGACAATCGCAATCACAAAATGGATCGATTAAATCATATTATAATGAATTATCAAAAGTTGATAATCTTTTAGCTGAAAATGAAAACAGCATTTCATCGCAAATTAATAATCTTTTTTCTAGCTTAAATAAGCTTACGTCAAATGCGGGTGATGCCTCGACAAAACAATCGGTTATCAGTAATTTGACGTCGTTGGTTGGACAATTTAATAAAACCGAAAATAATCTTAAAAATCAAATTGCCAATATCAATACTGAATTAACGAATAATGTCGCTCAGGTTAATACTTATTTAGAGCAAATTGCCGAATTAAATCAAAAAATTTCAAAATTACAGGCCGTGAGTGGTGGTAATGAACCTAATGCCTTGCTTGATCAGCGTGATCAGCTGGTCAATGAATTGAGCGAAATTATAGGAATTACCGTGACGGAGCAAAATGGACAATATAATCTGTCGTTAGCTAACGGTTTAAGTTTAGTGCAGGGATCGTCGGTGAACTTACTATCTGTTCAACCGTCACAACAAGATCCTGCAATAAATACAATTGTTTACACGCATAATTCTGGTGCGACTCAAGAACTGACAAGTCAAAATATCGCATCAGGCCGATTAAATGGATTATTAACTTTTCGTGATGGACCACTTTCTCAAGCTCGCAACCAATTGGGCTTAATTGCACTTAATTTAGCTGAGCGTTTCAATGAAGTGCATATGTCTGGCGTGGATATCAATGGTCATGCCGGTGAAAAAATGTTTGATTACCGTCAACCAAGTAGTATCACCAATGCTAAAAATCAAGGTAATGCTACCGCTAAAATCAATTTTGATTCAGTCACCGAAGTTAAAGCCTCGGATTATAAAATTGAATTTAATGGTACTGATTGGGTTGTGACAAGACTGTCTGATCATCAAACTATTACCCCTCAAATTGAAGATGGCAAACTAATGTTTGATGGTTTATCAATTGAAATAACGGGTAATGCGGTGAAAGGGGATTCGTTTTTAATTAAACCTGTTGCTGATATCGCATCGTCATTAGCGTTGTTAGTGACAGATGTGAATAAATTGGCAACCGGAATTAATGATGAAGAAAACGGTGCGGGTGATAACCGCAATGTGAGCAAATTATTAGACATACAAAATGAAAAATTAATTAACGGTACAACGACCTTAAACAGCGCTTATACCACGTTAGTTAACTATATTGGTAGTGAAACTCAAACCGCTAAAATTTCGGCACAATCAAGCCAAAATATAACGCAGCAGATTGACGAACAAAATCAATCAATATCGGGCGTAAATATTGAAGAAGAGTATATCTCTATGCAAGTTTATATGCAGTATTATCAAGCAAATGCCAAAGTTATTGATGCTGCAACAACGCTATTTGACACTATTTTAGGTTTAGCGAAGTGATAAAAGGATAAAAAATGCGTGTAAGTACCAATTCAATGTATCAAAAAAATTTAAATAGTATTTTAAATACCAACAATAAATGGCAAAAATCGGGATTACATTTAGCAACGGGTAAAAAAATTTTATCGCCTTCTGATGATCCTATGGGCGCATCACAATCATTAATATTAAAACAAGCGCAATCTCGAAACGACCAATTTCAAGCCGCGCGTGAAAGTACCGATAAGTCACTTAGTCGTCAAGATACTATCTTAAAAGAGGTCAATACTGTCATACAAAGTATTCAAGAAACATTGGTTTATGCCGGTAATGAAACATTAAATGATGAAAACCGACGTGATTTGGCAAATAAATTACAAGGTTTGAAAGATCAGCTTGTCGCTTTAGCCAATTCAAAAGATACTAACGGCAATTATCTGTTTGCCGGTAATAAAAATGATACGCCTCCTTTTGTGGTTAGTGAATCTGGCGAAGTGAGTTATGTCGGTGGTACCACCACAATTAATATTTTTATTGATGATTCACGCGAAGTCCCACTCAGTTTTACCGGTCTTGAAGCCTTTATGACAGGCTCTACCGTTAAGTTGCCAGACGGTTCGCCAGCAGAAAGTAATCTATTTGCGAGTATCGATTATGCGCTTGACGCGTTAAAGCTCGATTTAGATGACAACAATGAAGATACTATTAAGCAATATCGTGAAGGCTTATCTAAAGCAAGTTGTGGTGTTGATAACTCATTTGATAATGTTTCGACCCTTAGAGCAAAAGGCGGAACAGTATTACAAGAAGTCGAAAGATTAACAACACTGGGTAAAACGCTAGATATTGAGTTTGAAACGCAAATTAGCCAACTTGAAGATGTAGATTGGTACGATGCCATTTCAGAATACGTTATGCTTCAAGCTAATTTACAAGCAGCACAGTATACTTTTATGAGTATGCAAAGCATGTCACTGTTTCAAATGAAATAGTCGAGTGAAAACAGATAATAGTATTCATTTCTACTCATTATAACTAGAATATATATCCAACACGTTTAGGAGGCTTAAGCCTCCTTTTTTATGTCTATTTTTAATGAGTCAATAATCAGACAGTGGAATTAGTGCGTTGAACTGGCAAAAACAGAATTAATTAAACGCTATTTTTCTGAAACCTGAAACGGTCGTTATCGGATTTTGTTGAGCAATTTGTTCTATACGGGCAATAATTTGTATGAGTTTGTCACTGTAGTTGGGATCGGTTGCGTATTTGGCTGCTTGTAATGCCTTGGCAGCGGTTCTTGCATCAGGTGCTTTGACCACCGCTTGGTAGCGAGGGCTTTTGGTTAATAGATTGATATAGTCGGTTAATGCATGTTGTTTACTGGTATAGACTTTAAAATTATCTTGGATTTTTATCATTTGGTTATTGATAAATTCTTGTGTTGTTAAGCGGGTCGCATTACCTTGCCATGTTGGCGTGGCTTTGATGCCAAAGTAATTATGGCTTGATTGGTTATCTGCGGTTTTAATCAGTTTTTGTCCCCAACCTGTTTCTAGTGCAGCTTGCGCTATGATAACTTCGTAAGGTATACCTGAACTTTTAGAAGCTTGTTGAGCAGGAATAAGCCATTCTTTGATAAATGCGGTTACATAATCTTGATTTGCTTTATCGGCAGGGTTTAACGATGTGATTTCTGATGCATTTATTTTTGAAGCATTATCGATTTTATGGCTATGATAAAGCATTTGTCCTAATGCTTCAGGCGTGACTGTCGCTGATGCGTTGCTAAATAAAGATTGTGCAAGTTTAAGGTTAGGTTGTTGCGACGATTTTTGGGGTTGAATAGGAATAGTGCCCGACGATGATACATTGGGTGACAAAGGTTTGCCATGCGTGAGTTGCTTGGTAATGATATTAGCAAGCCCCAACCCTTTACCTGCTGCTTGCTGAGCAATTTGCTGATCAAACATCGAGGTAAAGAGTTGTGTTGCAGGTTGATTGAATAATCCACTGTCCGGCACTGCTTTACGCATTGATTGCATCATCATATTAATAAATAGCGTTTCAAATTGTTCAGCAACTTGTTTAATGCTTTGGTTAGTCCCTTTTGCCACATTGCGCTTTAATTGATTTAGTCCATTTACGTCATAGGCAAAACGGTGAACAGATTGATTAATCAGATTATTCATATTCTTTTTTTTATATCTAAATGGTTTCTAACGAAGCATGTAAGCAACCGGCTTTTTTAAGTGCTTCAAGGATTGACATTAATTCGGTCGGATTAGCACCCAATAAGTTGAGCGATTTAATTACACTATTTAAATTCACCCCTGCAGTGACTTTTTGCAATGCACCACCTTGCTCTTCAACCGCAATTTGTGTTTCAGGTGTGACCGCTGTTTCCCCACCCGCTAAAGGTGTATTGGGTTGGTTAACTTTGAGTCTGTTATTGACGACAACCGATAAGTTACCATGCGCGACAGCGCAGTTATCCAACTGGACTTTTTGATTCATGACCACAACCCCAGTACGAGTATTAATGACGACTTTGGCTGAGATCGGCGTTGCACCAATTTCAAGATTTTGTATTCGTGATAATAATTTAACCCGTTCTTGGCTGGTAACAGGCATTTTGACTGTCACCGTCGTACCGTCCTGTGCCACTGCGGTGTTTTTTTGTAATTTATTAATCGCTTCGGAGATTTTTAAGGCACGAGTAAAATCGAATTGATTCAGATGTAGGTGAATAATGTCTTGTTCATCTAATCGCATGTCTAATTCACGTTCTATCGTTGCACCATTCGGGATTGTCGCGCCAGCTAATTGATTGACACTTACACTACTTCCGCCACTACTTGCGCCCATGCCACCCAGAAAAAGATTACCTTGAGCAATCGCATATACTTGGTTATCTGCGCCTTTTAACGGCGTCATAATTAATGTGCCTCCTCGTAAACTTTTGGCATTACCCAGTGAGGATACCACGACATCTATTTGTTGTCCTACTCGTGAATAAGCGGGTAATTTTGCTGTGACCATAACGGCGGCAACATTTTTAAGTTGCATATTGCTACCTGTTGGAACAGTAATGCCTAATTGAGATAACATATTGGTGATACTTTGAATCGTAAACGGTGTTTGCGAGGTTTGGTCGCCTGTTCCATCAAGTCCCACCACAATGCCATAACCTACTAACGCATTATCACGTACCCCTTGTATGGTGACTAGATCACGGATGCGCTCAGCGTAACTATAAGGTATCGCTAAAATCATCATTAAGATAAAACAGATAAGAGTAGGTAATTTTTTTATCATGCTAAGACTCGTTAAAACGGTGAAAGATTGAGAAATAAACGCTGTAGCCAACCCATTGTTTGTGCTTCATCGATGTAACCATTTCCGACATATTCAATACGGGCATCGGCTACTTGTGTTGAGATAACGGTATTATTGCCGCTAATTGTTCGAGGGTTAACTACACCTGAAAATCGTATAAATTCCGTTCCTTGATTTATCGCAATTTGTTTTTCACCAATGACTTTTAAATTGCCGTTTATCATGACATCTTGTACGGTGACAGTAATAGTACCGCTAAAGGTATTTTTAGCGTTTGCTCCTCCAGATCCTTTAAAATCATTACCGCCAGACATGTCTGTTTCGACTTTTCCACGTCCAACCAGTCCATCTAAAAAAGTGGGCACAGCTTTTACCCCTAAATTCAGTGAACTGTTACGTCCGGCATTGATTGATGAGCTTTTGCTGGCACTGACGTTTTCTTGTAATACTATGGTTAGCACATCACCAATATTGCGTGGACGGCGATCTTCAAACATGGGTTGGTAACCAAAATTACTTGGTTGTGCTGCTTGATAGATAGAGCCGCTGGTGTTAACAATTTCTGGCATTTGCGGAACGATGCTTGTTTCGCCTTTGACTAATGGTTTTTTCGGTAACTGTGCGCAATTCACTAAGCACAGCGCAGCGATCACGATATACAGGGATTTCATCACGTTTATCATGGTATTAATTTATAACTGATTTAATCGTTGTAGCATCTGATCGGATGCCGAAATCGCTTTACTGTTAATTTCATAAGCACGTTGTACTTG
The DNA here is from genome assembly GCF_026536675.1 of Gilliamella sp. B2717. Taxonomy (NCBI): domain Bacteria; kingdom Pseudomonadati; phylum Pseudomonadota; class Gammaproteobacteria; order Orbales; family Orbaceae; genus Gilliamella; species Gilliamella sp. B2717. The sequence goes on from NZ_JAFNNQ010000093.1 coordinate 47,797, forward strand.
AATCATATTTACCAGCTCTTCGGCAACATTGACATTCGATGTTTCGGTATAACCTTGGTATAGCAATCCTGCACCATTTAGGCCGGGGGTGTTTTCAGTCGGCGCACCAGAACTTTCGGTTTCTAAGTAAAGATTTTCCCCCATGCTTTCAAGTCCTGCATCATTAATAAAGGTGTGTAATGTCAGTTGACCTACTTGCACTTGCGAGGATTGATTGGCAAGGGTGACATTGACAATACCATCACGCGCGACCGTCATTTTAATCGCATTTGCGGGAATATTAATGGTTGGTTGAATTTCATAACCGTTGGCGGTGACGAGTTGTCCATTTTGGTTAACTTGAAATGCGCCACTACGGGTATAAGCTTGGGTTCCGTCGGGTAATAGCACTTGGAAAAAGCCTTGTCCATTAATGGCAATATCACTACTGTTGTCGGTTAATTCTAAATTACCTTGGCTGTGAATTCGTTCGGTGGCAACCGGTCTTACCCCTGTGCCAATTTGTAAGCCTGACGGTAAGGTAGTTTGTTCTGAAGATTGTGCGCCCGGTTGGCGAACAGTTTGATATAGCAGATCTTCAAATACTGCTCTTTGCCGTTTAAAACCACTGGTACTGACATTGGCTAGATTGTTGGAAATAATATCCATATTCATTTGTTGTGCGGTTAAACCGGTTTTGGCAATCCAGAGTGATTTAATCATTGGTGATACTCCTAATTAAGTCAATGATAATATTTGATTCGCTTTTTGAGCATTTTCGTCAGCGGTTGTGATCCCTTTCATTTGCATTTCAAAATGGCGAGAATGGCTGATTAAATCAACCATTGCGACAACGGGATTAACATTACTGCCTTCCAATACGCCCGACATCAATTTGGCATTGGGATTATCGGGTAATACGGCGCCACGGGCATTACGTGTTTGTTCAGTCAATTGAAACAAGCCATTATCACCGCGAGTTATTTCGTTGGGTTTAAGTTGGACTTTTTTAATTTTACCCACTTGGGCTATGGTGGTCGGTTTATCGCCTGCGCCTAAAGCTGATAAAGTCCCGTCTGAACTGATACTGACTTTTGATTGTTGCGGAACAGTTAGTACACCGCCATCACCCATTAAAGGGTATCCTTGAACACGCAATGTACCTTCTTCATCAATTTGGATCGCACCATTACGGGTATAAGCCTCACTACCATCGGCAAGTTGTACCGCTAACCAGTTATCTTCGGCTAAAGCAACATCTAATTCTCGACCAGTATAATTAAATGCCCCCATACTGGCATCAAATGTGGGGGTGGTTGCCGTGACCATTGTTCGGGTTGGCATAGTGCTGCCAACAATAGGTATCGCTTTCATTGCGGCTAATTGGGCACGAAAGCCTGATGTTGAAACATTGGCTAGGTTATTACTGGTTATTGCTTGCCGATGAAGAGTCTGACTTGCTGCCGACATGGCTGTATAAATAACGCGATCCATAATTTATTCCTTAATTAACGCAAGTTAACCAATGTGTTAAGTATCTGATCCTGCGTTTTTATGGTTTGTGAATTAGATTGATAATTGCGCTGGGCAACAATCATGTTGACTAATTCTTGACTCATATCCACATTGGATGATTCCACTGCACCGCTGGTCAATGCGCCCATCGTGCCTGAGTTTGCGATACCTAATACTTCAGCGCCGGATTGAAGTGTTGAACGCCAATTGTTATTGCCTGCTGACTCTAGTCCGTTAACATTGGCAAAATCCGCCATCGCAATTTGACCTAACAACATGGTTTGTTGGTTAGAATAGATACCGTAAATCGATCCATCATTATTGATGTTGTACCCGACTAAGTCACCCGGTGCATAACCATCAACGACAGGGGTTTTGATACTGCCCACTTCTTTGCCCATATTTTGTTGAGAGCTATTAGCCAGTGATAGTGTAAAGGTGTTGTCAGCCGAGCCATTAATACCGTTAATATTTACGGTCATTTCTGGATCACTGATTAATTTACCGGATGAATCAAATTCCATTTGCCCCATTTTTTGTAATGTTGCATTCGGGTCGCTACTGTCAAGATAATGCACATCCCATTGATTATCGGCTGTTTTGACATAAAACAGTTGTACATTACGTTGATTACCGAGCGAATCGTAAGTTGTCAGCGTTGTTGAGTAGTTGAACGTATCGGCATCAAGTGCATTAATAGGCTGTTTTTCAGGTACCGTACTATTTGAGTTTAAGTTAGTTTGTAATGATGCTTTTGTTGTTGCGGCAGCATTTAACATTTCTTGCGAAATTTTAAGAGGCCCCGGTGCTGCACCTTGTGCAATTTGTGGCGGTGTGCCGGTGGCTAAGTAGCCAGTGAGTTGCAAACCATCCGCCGAAATGATGTTGCGCTCGGCATCTAATTGAAATTGACCATTACGGCTATAATAAATTTGTCCACTACTATCCACTAAGCGAAAAAAACCATTGCCAGAAATAGCAACATCTAAACTATTGTTAGTGGCGGTTGTTGTTCCGTCACCAAAATTTTGCATGACGGCTGCAACTTTCACACCCATGCCAACTTTTGATCCGGCATACATGTCGGCAAATGAGATACTCGCACTTTTAAAGCCAACGGTTGCAGAATTGGCAATATTATTACCAATGACGTCTAATTGTTTTGATGCAGCATTCATGCCGCTAATTGCTTGAGAAAATCCCATTTGAATTTCATCTCCCTTAAAGAATTTGACGTACTTCGTCAATACTAATTGAACCAAGTATTCCTAAATCGAGTAATACTTTATTATTAACTTTACTGTTTATCACACCATAGACTACCGAATAGCCAAGTGACGTTGAGGATACTTTTTGTCCATCGTAACTGGCATTGACCGAAAAGGTATAACTACCATCTGGTGCGGTGGTGCCATCGTTTAGCTGACCGTCCCAAGTGAAGGAGCTAACCCCAGCAGGAATCGAACCTAAATCGACTTCACGTACGACATTACCATTTTCATCTAAAATCGTAATGATGACTGAATCAGCATCACGCATTAGCTCAAAACCAAATGGTGTGGTAATGGTTTCGGTTTCGTTATCAGTACCTTCAAGCTCAGAGGTCGCCACTAAAATTTTATTGCCAGGTACCATTACCCCTTTACCAATCATGTTGCTGGCATTGACCGATAAACTATCGTCAATTTGCCCAGACACCATGCCTAGCGTGGTATTTAATCTTTCAATCCCCGCTAATGTGTTAATTTGAGCAAGTTGCGAGGTTAATTGGCTATTATCCATTGGATTGGTTGGATCTTGATTCTTCATCTGGGCAATCAGTAACGTTAAAAAGTTATCTTGTAATTCTTTACTGGAATTGCCATCAGTTGTACTTTTTTGTTTGGTTTGAACACCATTTACGCCTACCGATTCGGATACAGACACATTTGTTACACCCATCTATCACTCCTTGCTATTGACCTAATGTCAATGTTTTTAACATTAGGCTTTTGGCGGTATTAATGACTTCGACATTGGCTTGATAGCTGCGTGATGCTGATATGGTGTTGACCATTTCGGCAACAACATCGACATTGGGTTTTTGGATGTAACCTTTCTCATCGGCTAATGGATGATGTGGTTCATAAACTAAGTTCATGGGTGATGGGTCTTCAATCACTTGGGCGACTTTAACGCCAGCAATACTATTTTGCTCACCGTTATTATCCACCTGAAAAATAACTTGTTTTGCTTGGTATGCTTTTCCTGATGTGCTAGTGATGCTGTCAGCATTCGCTAAATTACTGGCGCTGACATTCATTCGCTGAGTTTGTGCCATTAAGGCCGAGCCAGAAATTGCAAAAATTGAAAAACTCATATTGATTATCCTTGCTGTAATACAGACATTACATTTTTAAATTGTTCACCTAAAAAAGTTAAATTGCTTTGATAGTGGATACTGTTATCCATAAATGCTGTGCGTTCTTGATCCATTTCGACCGTATTACCGTCCGTTGATGCTTGATAAGGAATACGATAAAGCATATTTACATTTGTCATAGCAGGTGCATTGATCTGTATATGTTGATTCGACGTTACGTTAAGTTGTAGGTGATGGCGACTATTCTGATGAGTTAGTGCTTTTTTCAATTCGGCATTAAAATCAATATCACGCGCTTGATAATTCGGTGTATCACTATTAGCAATATTTGATGCTAAGATAGTTTGTCTTTTTTCACGTACATTTAATGCTTGTTGATGAAAATTAATAAAGGTGTCTAATTTATTCAGCATAAAATCGTCTCACTTTGTTTGATATTTAAAATTTTATGTGAATCAAAAAAAACTCATCGTATAAATAACAACAAAAATTGTCCTTATTTCAACATTCAATAAAATTGTTCATACAGTAAAATCGGCTTACAAATAATTTTAAAACAAGCAAATATGATTAAGGTTATTAGATTAATACAGCTTATTTCACTGTTATTGGTGAGCAATATGGCGATGGCTGATTCATTTGAAAGAGCGGTGAATGATTTAGTTTCAAAACATATAACGGTTCCTGTCGATAATATTTCGATATCTTATATATCGCCTAAACCGCAGTTAATGTGTGATGAGCCCAAAATTACACTACTGAATAATAAAAAACAGTGGGGTACGATGACCATTGGCGTTAAATGCGGTAATAAAACCCAGTATTTGCAAATAAAAGTCAGTGCTGAGGGGCATTATTTTGTCGCTGATAAACCTATAAGTGCAGGAACGATCATTACTGATGCACTGATACGGTCAAAATTGGGGCGACTTGATCTTCTAGCCAATTCGGTAATTTTAAATAAACAGCACATTATTAATCATATTGCATTACGTAACATTGAGCTTGATGAGCCAATTCGAACTTCAATGCTGCAACAAAATTGGCACATCAAGGCTGGTCAAATGGTGAAAGTCTTGATTAATGGAGAGGGGTATGTGATTGCAACAAAAGGTAAATCTCTCAATAACGGCGCCTTAGATGATCATATTAGTGTAAAGCTTAATTCTGGCAATATTGTTGAAGGTATTGTTACGCAAGAAGGTGTGACAATTTTCGATAAATAAAATTAATGATTTTTTTATTTTTGCCGATAATTAGACTAAACAAATCATTAAATTTTTGATCAAAGGTATTTTATGAGTATAGAAGCGACTAAATCGGTAACGACAATAGCAGGATTACTTAATCGTGATGTTATCAATGAGCAACAAAAAAGCCCACGATCATCTCAACAGACAGAAAATAGCCTGACCAGCAGTGCTAATGTGACATTAAGTCAAAATACCTTATCGCTTTTACAGTCTACGCATAATGACATTGACATGGAAAAAGTTGATAACATAAAACAGGCTATTACTGAAGGTAAATTAGTGATAAACACCACAAAAATAGCTGATGAACTTATCAAACAGATGATTGAAAATATTGAATAGTTAGTAAAGTTTGAAAGGAAATAAAAATGTTAGAATTAAATGACATCTTAAATAAAATAACCGTCATGTTACAAACACTTTCAGACATTTTGCAGACCGAGCAACAAGTGCTTATTGAAAACAGTTCTATCAATCAACTCAATGAAATCATCAATAAAAAGAGTCAATTACTTATTGAATTAAAATTATTAGATGAAAAACGAATTAATACCAGTAAACAACTCAATCTATCTTCCCCTTATAGTGGAAATCCAGAACTGGCAGAGCAATGGCAATCCATTACAACCACTACGCGGTTATTAGCGAATATCAATCGTGATAATGGTTTGATTATTCAAAATCGTATGCATCGTACTCAGCAAACTATCGATCATTTAAAAAGTATTCATAATCCGGTTGTTTATACCAATAATGGTTATCAACAAACCGAAACAATCTCATCAAAACGAGCAAAAGTTTAATGATAATTGCGGTGTGTTCAGTGTAAACGCGTTAAATACACCTTAATTTGTCGTTTAATCAAGCCAATAACTTTAGTGTGTTAAGTACATACTGTGACTATTTTATTTCTATTTAGACAGTTAGATACTATTAACCCCTATCATGGCTAATGAAAGTGATGTAGATAAAAGCGAACGCCCCACCGATAGCAAACTTAAAAAAGCTAAAGAGAAGGGACAGATACCCCGTTCACGAGAATTGACTTCCGTCATTATTTTGTTGGTGGGCATTATGCTATTTTGGTTAATGGGTTCTGCATTAGTCCAGAAGTTAATCATCATGATAAAAACAGCGATGCAAGTCTCTTTTCGTGTAAATGATGAATCTCGTATTCTGACCAATTTGATTGAGTTAATGACCGCAGGCTTTTGGGCTATTGTTCCTCTGTTTTTTGCATTGGCTATCTTTGCTATTGTGGCACCGCTTTGTGTGGGTGGTTTGTTATTTAGTTGGCAATCAATTAAACCCAATTTTAAAAAGTTGAATCCGATTTCTGGTTTTGGTCGGATGTTTAGTCGCCGAATTTTAGCAGAATTATTTAAAAGTATGCTAAAAGTCATATTAATTACCCTAGCTGCTACATTGTTATTATTCGACTTGTTTCCAAATCTGCTTTCTCTTCCCAAAATGTACCTAAATAGCGCATTAACAAAAGCGATAGATCTTATTTTAATTTGTGGATTATTCATGGTGTTGTCACTTATTCCGATGGTTGGCTTTGATATCTTTTATCAGATTTGGAGTAATTTAAAAAAACTGATGATGTCAAAACAGGAAATTAAGGATGAGTTTAAAGAGCAAGAGGGAAATCCTCAAATAAAAGGCCGTATTCGGCAGATGCAGCAAGCCATGGCAAGGCGTCGCATGATGAAAGATGTCGCTAAAGCAAATGTCATTGTGACCAACCCGACGCATTATGCGGTTGCTTTACATTATGATGAAAAAACCATGATCGCCCCTAAGGTATTGGCAAAAGGAACGAATTTGGTTGCTTTACGAATTAAGGAGATTGGCAATCAACATCATATTCCACAATTAGAAGCGCCACCACTGGCTAGGGCATTGTATCGTTATGGCGAAATTGGCGAGACCATTCCAACCGAATTATATACAGCTGTTGCGCAAATTCTTGCTTGGGTTTATCAATTAAAACGGTGGCATAAATATGGCGGTGATAAACCGATGACACCTAACAATTTGCCAGTACCTGAATCATTAGCAGAAAATCAACCAAGGCGGTAATTAACCACATGATTAAAAATAAAATAGTTTCGTTTTTATCAACCAATGGGCTTAAAAAAGGGCATTATCAAATTTTAGCAGGTCCACTGCTAATTTTATTGATTCTTTCAATGATGGTATTACCGTTACCTGCGTTTATTTTAGACCTGTTTTTTACCTTCAATATTGCGTTATCAATTATTATTTTGATTGTGGCATTGTTTACTAAGCGTGTACTTGATTTTGCTGCTTTCCCAACCGTGTTATTGTTTGCGACTTTATTACGCTTGTCATTAAATGTTGCCTCGACGCGGGTTGTTCTGTTAAAAGGTCATACTGGCAGTCATGCCGCAGGTCGGGTGATTGAAGCTTTTGGTCATTTTCTGGTAGGTGGTAATTTTGCGATAGGTATTGTGGTTTTTATCATTTTGGTGATTATTAATTTTATGGTTATTACCAAAGGGGCAGGGCGAATAGCCGAAGTCGGTGCTCGTTTTGCATTAGATGGTATGCCCGGTAAGCAAATGGCAATTGATGCGGATCTAAATGCTGGATTGATTGGTGAAGACGAAGCCAAAGCACGCCGAGCCGAAGTCACCCAAGAAGCCGATTTTTATGGTTCAATGGACGGAGCAAGTAAATTTGTTCGGGGTGATGCGATTGCTGGCTTATTGATAATGGCAATTACCATTATCGGTGGGCTGTTAGTAGGGGTTGTACAACATGGTATGGCACTAGCGGATGCGAGTCAGACGTATGTATTATTAACTATTGGTGATGGTCTGGTTGCTCAAATCCCTTCTTTAATTATTTCAACGGCTGCTGGCGTGATTGTGACAAGAGTGACATCACAAGAAAACATCAGTGAACAGATGCTAAACCAGTTGTTTAAAAATCCACAAGTATTAATCTTGACTGCGGTAGTCATTGGATTATTGGGTTTGATTCCGGGTATGCCAAATTTAGTGTTTTTACTGTTTACTGCGATATTAGTTGTGTTGTCTTGGTGGCTTAATAAGCAGAAGAAAAATGATACGACTGCCAGCACTAAGCAAGTTGATACGCAAGCAACGACACCGAGTAATATTGAAGCATCTTGGTCGGATGTCAGTATTGAGGATATTTTAGCAATGGAAGTGGGGTATGGATTAATCCCTATGGTAGATCAAACTCAGAATGGTGAATTATTGGGTCGGATACGCAGTTTACGGAAAAAGTTTGCTCAAACGTTTGGTTTTTTGCCGCCTCAAGTTCATATCCGAGATAATTTATCGCTCGCGCCTTATCAATATAAATTATTTATTAAAGGCGGGGAAATAGGAAAAGGTGAAATTGTTAATAACAAATGGTTAGCGATTAATCCGGGGAATGTGGCAGAAACCATTGACGGAATACCCACTACCGAGCCTGCGTTTGGTTTGCCTGCGGTATGGATAGACGCAAGTAATAAAGAAAATGCTCAAATTTTAGGTTATACCGTTGTTGATACCAGCACCATGATTGCGACGCATTTTAATCATTTATTACAACAGTTCGCCAGTGATTTATTAGGACGAGTGGAAACACAAGAGTTATTGGATCATGTTAAACAAGATATTCCAAAATTGGTGGAGGACTTCATACCGGGCGTCATTACGTTAACGACGTTTCATAAAATACTCCAAAATTTAATCGCCGAAAAAGTGTCAATACGTGATATGCGCACAATTATCGAAACCATAAGCGAACACGCACCGAATCAAAACGATGCTTATCAATTGCTTAGCCTAGTGCGAATAGCATTAGGAAGAGTGATAACACAACAATGGTTTCCGGGGAATGGGGCAATTAATGTCATTGGTTTAAATGTGAATTTGGAGCGGTTGTTGCTACAAGCACTCCAAAATACCAGTAATGTTGAACCAGGATTAGCGGATCATATTATTCAACAAGTTAAGCAAGCTTTAAATCAGCAAGATGCCATTGGTGCACCGCCTGTACTCTTGGTTAACCACACATTAAGACCGATGCTATCACAATTTTTAAGGCCCCATTTTCCACAGCTAGTGGTGTTGTCAAACTTAGAAATCACGGATAATCGAGAAATTAAAATGACTTGTCAAATTGGTACAGAATAGTACCAGAAATTTGATTAATAAAACTTAAATTGATAGTTCAGCAATAAAAAGCGCTATGAAATAGTGAACAGGCATCAGCTGTTCACTATATAAAATAGATTTTTATCTTATTCTGTCACAACCGTAAAACGTTGTTTAATGTGTTTGGCATTTTCTGCTTCATCAACCATGGCAATGGCATAATCAGCATAGCTAATTTGGCTTTTTCCTTGAGTATTGAATAAAACCTGTTCACCGCCTGCTTTGTAGTGACCTGTTCTTGCGCCATCGGCAATAAACTCAATAGCTGGGCTTAAGTAAGTCCAGTTCACATCCTGACATTTTTTTAATTCATCAAGTGCTTTAGCCATATTATTAGCTAGTGGTTTGAATTCTTCCGGAAACTCGGGTGTATCAACTAAACGAATAGTATGTTCAGGATTGACATATAAACTACCTGCACCACCAACAACTAATAAACGGTTAGGTTTACCGCTTAAAATATCAGTTAAATGTTTTAAACTTGTTTGATGTTGAGGCAGTGATTCAAGGCTCCATGTCGCAAATGCATCGACAATAACATCAAAAGGTTTCAAATCTTCATAAGTCAGATCAAACAAATCTTTCACTAAAACTTTCGCCTTGGGATCGACATGCGCATTTTGATGACGAACAATCGCTGTCACGTCATGCCCACGCGCAATTGCTTCTTTAACTATCTGACTGCCTGATTTACCACTTGCACCAATAACAGCTATTTTCATCTTTTTGACTCCTTTATTCTTTATTAATTTAATAATATTGTTGGATTCTGGTTTTAGGTTTTGTAAACAAAAATCGTTAAGTAATGAATATTTTTAGATTAATATTCAAAGTATCTATTGTAAAGTAGGTACTAAATAGTAATATAGTTACCAAATTAATACTATAATTGAATTTAAAGGATTTTTATTATGTCTCTCAATGAAAATTTACCCCCTTGTCCCGTCGAAACTACGCTTATGCTAATGGGCGATAAATGGAAAGTCTTAATTGTTCGTGATTTATTAACGGGCACTAAACGCTTTGGCGAATTAAAAAAATCCTTAAACGGCATATCACAAAAAGTCTTAACCCAGCACCTACGTGCAATGGAAAAAAACGGATTAATTCATCGCAAAGTCTATGCCCAAGTACCTCCTAAAGTTGAATATACCTTGACCGAAGTCGGACAAAGTTTAAAACAGGTTCATGATGCTATGTTAGAGTGGGGAAGTGCTTATAAATTAAGGCAATGTGTTAAGAAATAGGTTTTTAACATGAATAAAAAGCTATTTTTTGCCAATTATATTTAATGATCGTTTTGTTAATGATATTAATAGTTATTTAAGATTTTTTTGAAAATTTGACCTGTATCACATATTTAATTAGATTTGTTCACTTTTTTATCTTGTTTTAAGTTAAACTTCGTTTCAAAAATTTATCTTTACAATAGATTATCTATATTTGAAAGGAAAAAACATTGGAAGCAATAAAAACATATTGGTTTTTAGGCGCTAAATTTAATGGTAGTGAAGACCAAACAGAACGTTTTGTTAGATTAGGTATTTGGGAAAATGGTTACGATAATAAATATTTAAATACTGTACGTGGTATTAGTGTTGGAGATCGTGTTGCAATCAAGTCAACCTATAACTTAAAAAAAAATTTACCCTTTGATAATAAAGGTCAAGCTGTTTCAGTCATGGAGATTAAAGCGACTGGTATTGTGACAAAAAATTATGGTGATGGAAAGTTATTAGAAGTTAAGTGGCAAAAAACGAATTTGAATAAAAAATGGTATTTTTTTACTAATATAGCCACTATTTGGAGTGTTAAAGATGATGAATGGTTATCAAAACAATTAATCAACTTTACTTTCTATAATAAACCACAGGATATTGACTATTTTCGGAATGCGCCTTATTGGCGATCTCGTTATGGAGATAACGATACTAATTTTCGTACACAATTATTTAAATGGATACCATTTTATGAAGCAGTTGCTGATAATTTATTAATTTATCAAAATAAAGAGAAGCGTTCTGAATTAATGGTTTTTATAAATGAACTTGCAATAGAATTTAATCTCTCTTATTTACTTAATAAAAATATACATGATATTTGTCCGTTTACAGCGCTAGGTACTTTTAACCGAAATATCAAAGAAATCACACGAAAACAAATAGCAAAAAAGTGGGCGGAATTTCTTAAAATTGAAGAATCTGTCCCTAACTCTTTTGAAGGCATACCATTACTTAATAATCAACTTTCTTGGTTTTTTACCAACTCCGAAAATCAACAACAAGAGATTGATAATTTATGGGAATTTTATGCTACTGCACTGAAATTTTCTAATGCTGATGAAAACTATCAAGATGAGTTTGAACAAAAATTTGACTTAGTCATGTCACAACCTTATTGCTCATGGCAATTAACCAATGGTTTATTTTGGATTCGCCCTCATGCTTATGTCGTATTGGATAAGGTTTCAAAAGTTTATCTTACAGATGAATTGGGTTTGATAAAAGATAAGCGATTATCCAAAGGATATTTTAACGGTAATGATTATCTTAAGTTACTTGATAATTTAGCCGTGAGATTTAACGAAGATTACTTTCCTAATCACTCTTTTCCAGAGCTTTATTTAACCGCATTACGTAAATATCAAAGTAGCATATCACATAATGAAAGTTTAATATCAAATAATCAATGGCAATTTAAATTATTGCAACTGATTAAGGAGCTATGTCAAAAAAATGGAACTGATGTTTTTCAACGTAAAGAGTTTCTTAATAAATATCGAGAACAGCTTGAAGAAGAATTTCCTAATAATAGTGTAATAGGAGAATCGGTCAGCAATACATTGCAAAGATTAAGAGATAAGGATTTCTTGCAATTTTTGGGAAATGGAAAATATCGATTAGTCAGTGATAATATTGATGAGCAAAATGAAGAAATTATTGAAAGTGATGATGATATCGTTGAACAATTATTAGTTAAACAACCTTATAAATTAGAAAGTTTAATTCAAGAAAGTTGTTTTGTCGATGAACAACAATTACAACAGATGTTAGCAAGCTTAAAAATGAGAAAGAATATCATTTTACAAGGTCCCCCAGGTACGGGTAAAACTTGGTTAGCTAAAAGATTGGCTAATATTGTAATTGGCTATAAAGATTCAAATAATATTCGAGCAATTCAATTTCATCCTAATCTATCTTATGAAGATTTTATTCGTGGTTTTCGTCCCGCTAGTGATGGTAAGTTAGCGCTGATCGATGGTCCTTTTTTGGAGATAATTCATCAAGCCAGAAATGATCCTCAATCTAAATATGTTATGGTTATTGAAGAGATTAATCGAGGTAATCCCTCACAGATTTTTGGTGAAATGCTAACACTGCTTGAAGCTGATAAGCGAACACCGAGTGAAGCATTAGAATTGACCTATCGCCGTGAACAAGAAAATGGAATATATATTCCTGATAACTTATATGTCATTGGTACGATGAATATAGCGGATCGTTCTTTAGCATTAGTCGATTTTGCACTACGTCGACGTTTTGCGTTTTTTACTTTAGATCCTAATTTTTCAGAAAAATGGTTAAGCTATATGATTAAAAAAACAGGGCTCAATAGTAAGCTTTTAGAAGAAATAAGAGAAAGAATGAATGAATTAAATGAATTCATTGCTCAAGATAGAATGTTAGGAAGTGCTTTTGCTATTGGTCATAGTTATTTAACTCATCATAGAGCTATACCGAAAAGTGAAGGTTTAGTGTGGTATCAAAATATTATTGATACTGAAATTAAACCATTATTGGAAGAGTATTGGTTTGATGAAAAAGATAAACTTAACAAAGCAATGAAACTTATTACGATTGCATATAAACAATCTCAATGAATACTAAATCGACAATAAAACAAAATATCACATTAAATAAAATACCTATTAGAAACATATGGTTACTTTTATTGTATGCATCAGATTCTTATAAAGAGCTTGATGAACAGCAGCGAATAAATTTTGAAGAAAATCCTGAAAAAATTGTTGAGCTGACTGCTGAAATTTATTGCAAGGCAGTGCACAAAGGATTGCGTTATTCATTATCTAACAGTTATCAACCTGAAAAGCAGGTTTTAACACGTGTTAGAGGAAAAATTGATTATTTAACTACCACACGTAAATTATTACTTGAAAAAGGTAAAATCCATTGTCGATATGATGGATTAACAAATAATACACCAAAAAATCAATATATTCATGATGCTGCCCATGTTTTATTAAGGCAATTAACTAATGATAAATTGATAAAGCAATGTAAACAAATAACCAATCGTTTTAAAGAGTTAAAAATCGGTAAATCTAACTATTACAACCCTGTTATTGATCAGTTCAATCGATCAAATCCTCATGATAATCTATTAGTTTCGGTGGCTAAATTGGTTCATAGTTTGTCTATTCCAACAGAATTATTCGGTAAAGAAACACTTAATACGTTGGAGAAAACTGATCAGTGGTTAAGAGCATTGTTTGAGAAAGCGGTGATTGGTTTTTATCGGGTTAATCTTGATCCAAATGAATGGCAAATCGAGTCGAATAAAAAGTTTAAATGGCAATGTACCCAATCGACGGACAACATTGGACATTTTATGCCAGAAATGATTACCGATTTAATTATAGAAAATAACAAAACTCATTCTCGCTTAATTGTGGATACTAAATGTACATCTATTTTTAAACAATCAAGCCATTCATTTATAACAGATCATTTATATCAGCTCTATGCTTATGTAAGAAGCCAAGAAAAAATTGACGACCCTTTATCGTTTTCAGCATCAGGTATGTTACTTTATCCAACAGTGGATGAATCAATAAATGAACATACCCTAATTCAAGGACATCAATTAAATTTTTCTACTATTGATTTGAGACAAGAAAACATGAAAATTAAGGATTGTTTACTGTCTTTATTAGCTTAAAGTACATAAGCAATCTACATCAAGATTCGACACCATTAGAATGCATTGATGCATTCAATCGAAAAGTTTATAACCAAGCACCACCTAATATGGAATTCACACATTACCCATACATAAGATAAATAAATTAATAGGATAATATTGATTAAGCAAAGAATTATGGTTCATTAGCCTCAACTTTAGAACAAATAACATAAAATTCATTCGGCTTTGAGTCTTTATCCTGACCAATAATTATGGTATCAGGGTAAAGTTTATTGTCCGTAATAGGGGTAATATCTTTTCGGTATATGTCTGTATCATTCAATGGAATGGGTTCTTCACAGCTACGCAATATAGCGTTAGCACCAATCAATTTAGCGAACTTGTGCATATCACCTTTGGCTTTAGCATAAAAAGATGTGACAAAATTATCGCTTTCATAACGAATCATATTAACCCATACATTCTTGATTTTGATAGGTTGCTCAAAATGGTATTCGATTTCAGTGATCTTATCTTGTTGTTTGTTTTTTATGGTAATTTTTTGTTTTTCAAGTTCAGCAATAATTTTTTTATCTTTGATGGCAAAAGGCTTTGATTGACATAATAGAGCAGTTTTAAATTGTTCTTTAACGGTAGCTATTTGGGTGACATCACTTGATGCGTGTCCGGATAAACTGACAAAAAATAAGATATAACCTAACAGTAAATATAATTTTTTCATGTTTAATAGCTTGTCGTAAGGTTAGATATTGAGTTAAACAGTACTACTAATGACCTGTTAAATTTTAATCTAATTCTACCATTGACCTTAAATCGGGTATACCAATATTTCATGATTTTTAATATCATCCAAACAGCTACCATATCGCAATTTTGTTGAAACTATATTACTATAATTTTATTGATCTTTATTCAGCAAAATTATTATGAGCAAGTCATCGAGCCACTTAACCATTAAAGATATTGCCAAACTAAGCGGAGTAAGCAAATCAACGGTTTCAAGAGTAATTAACCATGACCCAATGGTGAAGGAAGCGACACGTAATAAAGTCAATGCTATTATTGAACAATATCAATTTACGCCGTCTAAATCTGCAAGAGCAATGCGAGGTTATGGCAATAAAGTGATTGGTATTATTGTCACTCGTCTCGACTCGATGTCTGAAAATCAAGCTGTCAGTAGCATGCTGCCAATATTTTATCAACATGGCTATGACCCGATTATTATGGAAAGCCAATTTAATGTTGAAAAGGTTGAAGAACATTTAGCCATGTTGAAAGATAAGCAGGCTGACGGTGTGGTAGTTTTTGCCTTTACAGGATTGGATAAGGGGGGATTGTCTTTCTGGCAAAATAAGAGTGTGGTTATTGCTCGTTCATTCCCTAATCATATGTGTGTTTGTTACGATGATATCGGTGCAGTAACTCACTTACTTGAGCATTTATATCATCAGCAAAAACAGCGTAATATTGCTTTTATTGATATTGAACAACAAGACCAAACTACCGGTGCGCTACGTTATCAAGCTTATCTGGATTTTTGTCAGCTTCATCAAATAACGCCTAATGCTTGTTTAGGAAAATTAAGTTATCTATCAGGCTATCATCTTGCTCAAACAGTCATTAAATCATCACCTTCTGCCATTGTTTGTGCGACTGAAACGCTTGCTTTAGGCTTACATAAATATCTTCATGAAAAGCAATATAAAAATATCATTGTTGCGAGTATCGGGCAGAGTGAATTGCTCCGTTTCCTTTTTCCACAAACGTTATCTGTGGAGTTAGGTTTTGATAAAGCTGGAACTTATACCGCTCATGAATTACTCCGAATGTTAACCAATGGGGTGGAACTTAAAACGGTGACGATTCCTTGCCAACTGGCTGTTAATAAATAGTAATAACAATCTAACAGTATTATATTTTTTATTAATTATGTGAGATCTATCACAAATAGGGAACGTTCCCATTTATTGTTTGTCTTTTTCAATCTATGCTAAATCCTAATTCAAACATAGCCAATGTATTAATAGCTAATTCGGCTAAATATTTATGATAGGGAGACTTGGAGATGGCTAAAGATCCTAACATCACCTCAGAATCGATAACCGCATTGATTGATTGTGTGGGTGGAAAAGAAAATATTGCGAGTGTTACCCACTGTTTAACACGATTAAGATTTGCACTGTCTGATCCCAAATTAGCCGATATAAAAGCCATTGAGGGATTACCTTTTGTAAAAGGTTGTTTTAATAATGCTGGGCAGTTTCAAGTTATTATTGGAACGGATGTTGATAGTTATTACAAATTATTGATTGATCGATTAAATATTGATGAAGCGACTAAAGAGCAAACAAAAGCCGCAGCTAAAAAAAATATGTCATGGTTTGAACGCTTAATTTCAAATTTAGCTGAAATTTTTGTGCCATTATTACCCGCACTGATTGCAGGGGGATTATTACTCGGCTTACGTAATGTTATTGGTGACATGCCAACTATAAACGATAAACCGCTTACTGACACTTATACTTGGTTGGTACCTATTCATAGTTTTCTTTGGTTACCTTGTGAAGCGATTTTCAACTTTCTACCGGTAGCCATATGCTGGTCTACAGTCAAAAAAATGGGCGGTTCCCCTGTGTTAGGGATTGTTTTAGGGATAACATTGGTTTCCCCACAACTGATGACTGCTTATGATCTAGGGAAAAAGATTCCCGAAGTGTGGGATTTTGGTTGGTTTACTATTGCTAAAGTTGGTTATCAGGCACAAGTTATACCGTCAATTTTTGCCGGTTTAGCGTTAGGGTGGATTGAAACTCGATTACGTAGAATTGTCCCTAATTACCTAACTTTAGTGATTGTACCAATTGTATCAATATTATTAGCCGTTGTACTTGCGCATTTTCTTTTAGGACCAATCGGACGAATGTTGGGCAATGGTATTGCTTATGTGGTTAAATACCTAATGACGGGCGATTATGCCTTCATTGGTTCGGCTATTTTTGGATTCTTCTATGCACCTTTGGTTATTACTGGAATTCACCATACTACATTAGCTATCGATATGCAGATGACACACAGTATGGGTGGTACACCGATTTGGCCAATTATTGCCTTATCCAATATTGCTCAAGCTTCAGCCGTTGTTGGTATCATTCTAATCAGTAAAAAACATAATGAGCGCGAAGTTTCCATACCTGCTGCGATATCAGGTTACCTAGGTGTAACTGAGCCAGCTATGTACGGTATCAACTTACGCTATAAATTCCCAATGTTCTGCGCCATGATTGGAGCGGCGAGTGCTGGGTTAATCTGTGGTTTACATGGTGTATTATCTAATGGTATAGGTGTGGGTGGATTACCTGGCATTTTATCCATAAAACCGATTTATTGGGGAATTTATGCATTAGCCATGGTTGTGGCAATTGTCGTACCTATTGTTTTAACATCAGTTGTTTATAAAATAAAATTGAAAAAAGGTACGTTAGATATTCGCTAAACATGATTTAATAACCGTTAACCGTTCTATTATGGAACGGTTAATTTATGACAGATGAATAATTAAGAGCAAACAATGAATACGAACGAAATCCCTTGGTGGCAAAATGGAACTATTTATCAAATCTATCCCAAAAGTTTTCAAGCCAGTGGTACTGGTTCAACGGGGGATTTATTAGGCATTATCAGCCGATTGGATTATCTTAAAAATCTGGGCATTAGTGCGATTTGGTTAACGCCAATTTATCCCTCTCCGCAAGTTGATAATGGTTATGATGTATCGGATTATTATGATATTGATCCGGCTTATGGCACGATGGAAGACTTTGAATTATTGGTTAAGCAAGCGCATGAACGTGATATCCGTATTATGATGGATATGGTATTTAATCACACGTCAACAGAGCATCCATGGTTTAAATCCGCCTTAGATAAAACCAGTCCTTTTCGATCGTTTTATATTTGGAAAGATGCCAAAGCTAACGGTTCAGAACCCAACAATTGGCGGTCAAAATTTGGCGGTAATGCTTGGCAGTGGCATGAGCAATCAGGACAATACTATTTACACCTGTTCGCAAAACAGCAAGCTGATCTCAATTGGGAAAATCCAACTGTTCGCCAAGAGATTAAAAACGTCTGTCAATTTTGGGCGGATAAAGGCGTCGATGCATTAAGGCTTGATGTGATTAATTTGGTCTCTAAACAGCAGGATTTTCCGGATGACGTGAATGGTGACGGACGAAGATATTATACAGACGGCCCGAAAATACACGAATTTTTGCAAGAGATAAGCCAAGATGTTTTCCTACCTAATGGTTTAAAAACAGTGGGCGAAATGTCATCCACTACATTAGAAAACTGTCAAAAATATGCCGCATTGGATAGTAAAGAATTGACCATGACGTTTAATTTTCATCATTTAAAAATTGATTATCCAAATGGGGAAAAATGGACGCTGGCTAAGCCCGATTTACTTGAACTCAAAAAAATACTTGGCTATTGGCAAAAGGGTATGCACGGTAAAGCGTGGAATGCAATTTTCTGGTGTAATCACGATCAACCTCGCATTGTGTCACGTTTAGGTAATGAAGATCAATATCACAGCGAATCAGCTAAAATGCTGGCGATGATTCTTTATGGATTACAAGGCACGCCATATCTTTATCAAGGTGAAGAGATCGGGATGACCAATCCCCATTTTACTCATATTTCGCAATACAAAGATGTAGAAAGTCTTAACATCTACCAAGAAAAAATTGCCGAAGGTATGTCAGAGTCTGATATGTTAGCGATTCTTGCCAGTAAGTCACGCGACAATAGCCGAACGCCAATGCAATGGGATAATACTACCAATGCCGGATTTAGCCAAGGTAAACCTTGGATCGAGGTGGCAAACAATTATCCAAAAATCAATGTTAAGTCAGCGCTTAATGATCCTAACTCAATCTTTTATTGCTATCAAACCTTAATCAAATTACGCAAAATGTATCCGATCTTTATTTTCGGTGACTATCAAGATTTGACGCCTGATATTGCTAATTGTTGGTGCTATGTCAGACATTGGAATAATCAAACGTTACTTGTGATAGCCAATCTGACCGAAAATACGGTTAAATGGCAATTACCTAAAGGGTTTGAAAATCGTCATTGGCAAAGATTGCTAGCTAATTATGAAAACCAAACTGTATTAAAGCCAGAAATGGTGTTACAACCTTATGAGGCAATGTATTGGTTGAATCTAAATAGTTAAACGGTTGTATCAGGTTACTAAGATATACGCTAAATAATTTTGTTCTATTGAATTAAAAAATCGTTGAGCGAATTAGGTAGTAAGAAAATGCCAACACTTGTGTTGGCTTCTTGACTGAAACGCCATAATATGTTGTTCCTCAAAAATTGTGGATAGTCCATATGGGTCATCAATTCCGTTATGTTAGTTAATCAATAGCTAATCAAAATCATGTAAAATAATGGGTTAATCATACTCTTTTTATGTGTAAATCTAACTTTCCTGTTATAAAAAACGGGTTATCAGAACGTCAACTATACCCACTTTAGCAGTAATTAATTAGCATAAGTGATGAATATCAATATTTTTTAATTTGTTGGAATAAATTTTGCAAAAATAATTCAGGAGTATATACCGTAATAGTTTGCTTTTTGGAGAATTAAACCTTCATGCGATTTAAAATTAAAAATTAGCTATTTTTTTTGCTGTCAGCCATACTAGATGGTAACGTTTGCATCGCTCTACTTAGCTATAGTTTGTTAACACCGCCTATTCTTATCCTCTATTAACCCAATAAAATAGTGTTGCCATTCGGTTAATTAATGCAATATAATCAATTATATGTTTAAATATTCAACAGATAAATCATTATGAGTAAACGGATAGCCGTTCTAGGTGATACTACTACGACTGGTGGCAAAATCATTTCAGCATCGGATCAAAGTTTTTGTGCAATTGAAGGTGTAGCTTGTCTTGGGGATTATGCCTACTGTCCTAAATGTAAAAGTACTGGAAAAATTATAGAGGGTGCTGATAATTTTATCGTAGCGGGTAAACCTGCTGCTTATGATGGTTGTATGATTGCATGTAAATGCTCTCCAGTCGGTTATAATAAGATTATAGCAACAAAAAGTACTATATTTGTTGGTGTAAAAAATCCAAGTAGTCATTTTGCTACAATGACAAATACCTTTGTAAAAAATGACCTATATAATAATTTAAGCAATGAAGTAGAAAAAAATAGTCAGCAAGATGTAGAGGCTTATTTATTTACTACAAGATGGGACAATTTCACACAATTCGGTACACATTCTGCACTTTATATTCATATCAAAGGTGAAACTCCTTTAATTTTTGATCCCAATGGCGATTACATGCGACAATATCGAGGACAAGCAGAAGCTTTTTATGATGATGGAGACATCCCTTTTTCAATAGAACAATTTATCAAATACCATGAGGAAGATGGTGATTATGTTTCTCAACGTGAAATCACTTTAACACGAGAGCAAGCGCTGAATATTGAAAAAAGAATTATTAATGGTAATTATGCGACTTTTATTGGTTTTTATTGTGCGCGTGCCGTTTCATCTGTTTTAGATGAATATGGTCTACAAGAACTTTATTTGTTACCAGGCTCTTTGGAAGAAGCAGTAAAAGAAATTGAAGATAAAAAAGGACAAACTAGTGAAAACAATTAATATTATGATTATATTGATATTTAATGTTATTGGAGCATTTATAAGTTACCAATGGTGTTATTCCTTAATTATAAGAAAACATCATCGTTTTCCACCAGAATCACATTATTTAATATTTTATGGTTTGTGTTATTTTTGTTTTTTTATTATTTCAATCGTGCTTTTAAAAAAAACAAAACGTCCTACAGGATTAGTAATTTATGGCGTACTTATTGGAGTGCTGATTAACTTTATATTAGCGGTTCTCTATATATTAATTATGAGTGGCGGTTATGATAAATCATTGTTTAATATTGAGTTTATCATGGGTGTTTTGTGTGTGACATCACTTTTCACCCTTAATTTTATAATTTATCCGGCAATTTTATTATGCTGTCATTATTCTATTGGTGGGATACAAAAAATATCAAGTAAGCTTGCTTTAAAGCAATAATCATTTGTCCGAACTAGTCAAGAAATCGCCCAACTATTTTAAACTGTTGAACTTATTAGATTGGATTGTTGATATTGAATTATCCGCTGTTATTTTAGGCGTTATTATAATAAAAATTAGTAAAATTAGAATCCAAACTAAAATGCTAAATAATTTTTATTGTAGTTTACGATGAACCTATCAGGCAAACATAAAATAGTTATCATAGGTATGACCAAAATTAATTAACTACTGCTAAGTCTAAGAAAAATATGCTATATTATTTTTTAAGTGATTTTACAAGGTGATAAAATGGATATTAAATTAACCAAGCATGACAAACGCTATATTGAAAGCACAGACGATGTCTACAGCATTATGCAACGTGTGTTATTGCGTGATAACCAAATCGACCAAGAAAAAGAACATCTTTGGATGATTGGCATGAATCAAGCTGGTTATATCCTGTATATCGAACTGATTGCGCTTGGCAGTTATAAATCGGTCGATGTTGAACCGATGAATGTATTTCGTGTTGCGGTAATGAAAAACGCCTCACGCGTGATATTAGTTCATAATCACCCGTCAGGAACGCTGACGCCATCCGAAGCAGATAAAGATATCACCGATCGCCTAATTCAAGTTGGCCGTATTCTAAATATCGACCTAATCGACCACCTAATCATCACCCCAAAATCCTATATCAGCTTCCGCAGTACTAAACTGATGGACGAGTTAGAACAAAGCCTAAAGTATGTCCCTACTTATCAAGTAGTTGAACGCATCCGTAAGGAAGAAAAGTTGATTGCTAAAGAGAAGTTGGCGGTTGAAAAGGATAAGACGAAAACAGCTCAACAAAAAGCAAAAGCGGAAAAGGAACAAAAAGAAGCAGCGCTTGCACAAGCCAAGGCATTAGCAAATGCGTTATTTAATAAAGGTGTTGATATTGAAACTATTGCAAAATTAATGGAAGTTACTCCGAAAAAAGTTAAGAGGATTTTGGGAAAACCAAAATAACTTTTTATTCTCTATCCCATTTATCTTTTTTATATGAACAATAACTGCATAATCCGTCCAGTTCTTGTTCATCTAAGGATAATTCTTCCTCACAATATATACATGTTATATATTCCAATTCATAATGACAGGCCAAGCATAATCCCTCATCAAAAGAAAATGAACCATTACCACACTCAGGACAAATGCCTGTTTCTGGTTCTCCACCTTGAGCAATATTATAATGGCTGTTACCATATAAAGCATCAGTAATTGATGAACCTATAACCTCCAGATATGAAGATTCTTCACCGCAACCCCTACATAAAAAATCAGGATCTTCTACTGTGTTATCATCAACAACTTTAATTAATTCTGAATCACATTTTGGACATCTCAACTTATCAATAGCACTTTTTACTTGGCTATATCGCCAAAAAGCAGCTTTTAGATTATCTAAACATTCCTTTCTTTCTTGAGCATAAATATTTGAAATATTTAGCATAACTTTCCAGCATTCTTGACCTAATAACTCAACCGGTTCTGTTTCAATATAAGGGCAAAATTTAATGATCAGATGAAAGGCCTTAGTAATCGCTTCTTTTATTTGAGATTCACTTTTTTGTATATAATAATGCTCAATATCATTGCGAATTTTCTGCAATGAATTTAAATAATCTTGATTAATTGAAATATTTAGTGCTTTAAATCGATCTTTTATTTCTTGCACATCAACCGTTTTTTTACCTACACCTTTCCATGAAACAACATCTGTTTCAATATTTATCTGAGGGATAATTTTTGTTTTAATAAGTATTTCATCTGAACCATCAGGGCTCATTTGCTGTAATTTATATTTAAATAAAAGAAGAACTCCTGCATAAATATTTCTAATTGATGATTGAATCCTGCGGGAATCATCTACAATACACTCATAATCTTCAATTCCAATTTGAATAGATGCTACAGCATTATCTAAAATAGACATATTGTATTCCTTTTTATAAGAAATTAGATCTAATAAATTGATTTAATTAATAGAATTATTTATTAAAATATTTAAAAAAGTTTTATTCCTTGCAACAGCATCAGCAAAAATGCTATTTGATGAGACAAAGGTTACATGAGTCATTGAACCTGGTAAATAACCATAATACATACATCCGTTATTACTAAAAACTTTAGTAAATGCTCTATTTTTCATAACTCTTTCAATATCTACATCATCAGCTTTAAAATCACAGATAATATAACAATAAAAGTTATTTATATTACTAACAATTTTTTTGAGTGTTTCTTTATATTCATCAATCTGATCGATTGCAGAGGTTTTTTCTTTATAATCAATATTACCTTTCTTAAATTCAATCAACACAACATCTTTAAGCAACTCACTATCTTCAGGGCTATTGTACAAAATAAATAGGTCAGGCCTTTTTTCTGATGTACAATTAGAATCATTACCTATTTCTGCATTGATTTTTTTGATTGTGATATCGGATGCTGTGTATGCATAAGACATAAATTTATCATCCAAAAGCCATACGCAATTTTGATACAAGTGATCTTTATTATTTTCAGTTTTATCATCAACTACAACGCTAGTTTTCTGTGGGAAAAATAAGTTATGCAAAACATCCTCATTTTCTTGTGAATTAGTCAAAGACAGCCCTTTTTTAGCAACTAAATCCCTATGAAAGATATATTTTGCAAGCTCATGTTTATTTTGCTCAGCCACTTCAATCACTAATTCATCAGCCGAAATATTAGGCTGATCAAGTAACATTGCTAATCTATCTTCTTTTTGATTTATTTTATTTCTATATGCATCAATTATGTCTTTTTCATTAAAACTTAGATTATTAACATCAATACCATCCAAATTAATATAGCCATATCTTTCTTTTAATTTTTTTAGTCTAGCTTTATTCTCCTCCTCTAGATTAGGCTCATTTTCATGAACGATATTTAAGCATGTTTGCTTTAATTCTTGTTCAAAATTATTATTCGGGATATTAGATAACATATCTGCTTGAGTAAAATAATCATTAGATTGAAAGTTAAACTGTGTTCTCTCTGGGTTGGCATGTTCATCAAAGAAATCTGATGTAATCGCAAAGATATATTGAGTACGAAAATTATCAGATATTACTATTGGTTTAACTTGAATATTATTAGCACAATAATATATTCTAATCCCCTGTTTCTCTTTATTTTGAAATGCATATACAGTAAATTTGCAACCATTATTTACATGGTCTGTTTCCTTTAAACAATGAATATCATTGCTTTTTATTTCATCATATAACTTATTATTGACCATGAAATTAATAGAAATATGTTTTTTGGTTTCTTGCTGTTTTAAAAATAACATTAAATTAAATTTTTCTTTCACAAAATTAACACAAGAAGCAACTTGTGTTTTACGATGTTTCAAATTTAAGTTATTTAAATATATTTTTGTGTATGCATTTTGAGCATCACAATCACTTATTTTAATATTCTTCTCATCAAACTTATCTGTAAAATCAAATTCAACATATTTTTTTTCATTTGAGATGCTTTCAACGTTAATAGTTGAAGCTATTTTTAAAAATGAAATTCTCCCAATTCCTTTTCCTCCAATATTTTTCTTATGATCTGTTGCTATCTCAAGAAAGGCATCAATATTTTTCTGGGTTAAACCTTCACCATTATCTTCTATAATTATTTCACGCAAATTACCACGACTTGATGTATCACCATCTAACGCTTTTTCATACTCAAATTGGAGATTAATATTGATATTAGTTGCATTTGCCTGTATGGAATTCATTATGGCTTCTTTTAAAACATCATTAACTGTAACATTTTTATAAAAATGAGATGCAAACCCTGTGACGTTTATTTTCATTAGAATTATCTTCATTACTTAAATTTGCGTTCATAATAACCTTAATGTAATTAAACAACAATTAACAACCGTTCAAAATATAATCATAAAAATTTTCATGCGGTCATCACTGCATCAATATCTTTGTATGCCATTGTGATTTCATCAATCACGTTGGCAATCTTTTTGGCACCCAACATGGGTAGTTTGATTTGGGAAGAATAAATCAATCTTAATAAAAATAACTTATCTTTTTAAATTTCCGAAAATGCCCTTTTGGGCTTTAAAAATTATACTGAGTCACTTTACAACCCCATAAACTTGGTATAGAATTCGCCCGCTTTCCTGAATAGTGCTGCTGCAGGAAAACAGTAATTATCTTCTCAATTTGAGGAGACGCTTTTTTATTGTTTTCTAGGTGGCTATTATGTCTACATTTTCTCGTTTACAAAAACGTTTGTCCCGTCTTGGGATTGAAAGTCATTTTAATAATGATATTTATACTTTAAATAAAGAAAATACATCTGCTCAGATTTTGTTACCAAGTCCATTGCCATTAGAGCAAAAAGCGGTAGAACAGCTTCTGAACTTTGCATCAGTGAACGTCCCTAATAGTGTAGGGAAAGTTTGCATGGCTCGTGCTACACCTGATTTTCATCCAGGTGCGGTTGCGCCTGTTGGTAGTATTGTTGCTACTACGCAGGATTTAATTATTCCTGCAGCAATTGGTACTGATATTAATTGCGGTATGCGGCTTTTTACCACCGGTTTAAGCTTTGATCAGGTGTGTGAACAAAAATCGACAATTATCGCACAATTAAAACGTGTGTTATTGCAAGATGAACGCGATGTACCTGTTACACCGCAATCTTTTCAAGCATTATTTGATCAAGGTCTTGCAGCATGGTTATCGGAATTACCACAGCAAGGTTTGTGGAATTCAGTTAATTATGAACGGTTACAAGCAGAGCTTGATAAAATATCGGGTAATCATTTAATTAAGGCAGATAGTCAGTATGCACCTGAAGCCTTTTTTGAAAAGCGCGATATTATCCGCCCAGCGAGTTTAGGTACTGTCGGATCTGGTAATCATTTTGTCGAGTTACAAATTGTTGATGATATTATCGATCGACATTTAGCTTATCAATTAGGTCTTGAAAAAAATAGTGTCGTCGTCATGATTCATACCGGATCGCGTGATGTTGGTTTTTACATTGGTCAGCGTTGGCAAGATAAAGCAAAAGCTTTATGGCCGACTAATGAAAAGCAACCAAAATCAGGATTGTTTGGTTTAACAGATAGTCACGCACTAGCCTATTTGCAAGCTATGGGCGTTGCTGCCCGTTATGCTTGGATTAATCGAATTGTGATTACCGAATTGATACGTAAATCACTTGCAACTATTTTTCATCAAGATGATAGTCAACTCGTGGTCGACATTTCGCACAATATCATTTTGCCTGAACATGAGATGAATATTCATCGTAAAGGGGCAACACCTGCTTATGCTGGTCAGATAGCTTTAATCCCTGGCTCAATGGGTGATCACTCTTATGTAGCAGTGGGTAAAGGCCATGCTGATTGGTTATGGTCTTGTTCACACGGTGCTGGTCGAGCAGAAAGACGACAGGCTATGCGTAGCAAAAAAGTCGAATATGATAAGGTTAATTTGCCATGGCAATGTATTACTTTAAAAGAAGAACGCCTACGTGAAGAGGCCCCTACAGCCTATAAACCTATCACACCTGTGATTGAAGCACAACAAAACGCCGGTTTGATTCAAACAGTGGTTAAACTTAAGCCGTGGATTACGTTTAAAGTATAATTTTGATAAAACCATGCTAGCTTTGGCTAGTGTGGTTTAGCATTGTGGTATTAATATTTTAAATAAAAAAGGCGCACAATGTACGCCTTTCTTACTTGTTTGCATCGGTGATGCGATAGAAGGTTTTAAATTATTTAATAACCTTAGCAACAACACCCGCACCAACAGTACGACCACCTTCACGAATCGCAAAACGTAAACCTTCTGCCATCGCGATTGGGTGAATTA
>NZ_JAFNNQ010000094.1:0-103883 GCF_026536675.1 Gilliamella sp. B2717
ATTTGAACCAACGACCTTCGGGTTATGAGCCCGACGAGCTACCAAGCTGCTCCACCCCGCGATAGATGGTTGATGAGTATACTATATTTTGAAAAAAATGCAACTGAAAATCACGCTTTTTTAACAGTTTTACTTGAAGTTATTGAAATATTTCAGATAGTCATTTTGTCTTATTTTTTTAATTACTCACATTAAATTACATTATAATATTTTCTAATGAAATCATAAGGATTTCCGCTGATTTTTCAGCGGAAAAACGTGTTTTTGTGATTAATATTAAATAACGATTTTTGGAGGCTATTTTATAGTTGCATTTTTCATTTTATTGACAAAAATGGCTAATTCATGCAACATTTTTTGAGGGTTATCCAAATGTTGCTCAATAATTTTGACTGTCGCAGAACCAGCAATTGCTCCCGCTGCTCCCGATTTAATTGCTTCACTTACTTGGTTAGGATCAGATATACCAAATCCTTGAATAGCAGGAGGTGCATTAAATTCAATGAGTTTTTTTAATAAATGGGTAAGGGGTTTATTGGCACGATTTTCAGTTCCTGTAACACCAGCGCGAGACACCAAATAAGTATACCCTTTACCATATTTAGCAATATTTTTAATCACTTCATCATCGGCATTAGGTGGACAAATAAATATAGGGGCAATACCATTTTTTTCAGCTGAGCCTATAAACTCTTGCGCATACTCAACAGGTAAATCTGCAATCAATACTGAATCTATCCCTGCTTTAGCGCACTTGGCATAGAAGTTATCAATACCATTTTTGAACACTAAGTTAGCATAGATGAGTAATCCAATAGGAATATAAGTATTATCATGTCGGATTTTGGTTAAAATTTCAAAGCATTTATCAACGGTGATACCGCCTTGAAATGCTCGTATATTGGCGTTTTGAATGGTGGGACCATCCGCCATAGGATCTGAAAATGGAATACCAAGTTCCAACGCATCAGCACCCGCATCAATTAATGTTTGAATTATTTGTAATGAGAGCTTTGGATTGGGATCACCAACGGGAACAAAAGGAACAAATGCACCTCGTTTTTCTTGTTTTAACTTATCAAATAGTTTTTGATAGCGGCTCATTCAACTTCTCCTTTTGCTTTTAAAATATCATAAACAGTAAAGATATCTTTATCCCCACGACCAGATAAATTGACAATTAATAACTGTTCTTTGTTTGGATTTTCTTTGATCATCTTAATAGCGTACGCTAAGGCATGCGATGACTCTAATGCGGGGATTATGCCTTCACTACGTGATAGAGCTTTAAAGGCCGCTAATGCTTCGTCATCAGTAATCGATACATAATCAGCCCGTCCAATACTGTCTAAATATGCATGTTGAGGCCCTACCGACGGAAAATCCAAACCCGCAGATATCGAGTAAGATTCTTCAATTTGTCCTTCATCGGTTTGCATCATTGGCGATTTCATCCCAAAATAAATGCCTAGTTTACCATGTTTTAATGATGCGCCATGCTCGCCACTTTCAATACCATGCCCACCCGGTTCAACACCAATTAATCTGACCGATTTATCTTCAATAAAATTGGCAAACATTCCAATAGCGTTTGACCCCCCTCCAACACAAGCAATGACAGCATCAGGCAAGCGACCTTCTTTTTCTAAAATTTGCTGTTTTGCTTCACGGCTGATCATTTGTTGAAACTCTCGGACAATGGTCGGAAACGGATGCGGTCCGGCAGCTGTGCCTAACATATAATGTGCTTTTTCATAACTACCTGACCAGTCTCGTAATGCTTCGTTACAAGCATCTTTCAATGTTGCAGAACCCGTTTCAACAGGAATGACTGTTGCGCCCATTAAACGCATTCTAAAAACATTGGGTGCTTGGCGCTTAACATCTTTTGCCCCCATATAAATGCGGCATTTTAGACCTAATAGTGCGCATGCTAAAGCCGATGCAACGCCATGTTGCCCTGCACCGGTTTCGGCGATTATTTCCGTTTTTCCCATTCTTTTGGCTAGTAAAGCTTGCCCTAATACTTGATTTGTTTTGTGTGCCCCACCATGCACAAGATCTTCTCGTTTTAAATAGAGTTTGGTTTTCGTACCCGCCGTTAAATTTTTACATAATGTGAGTGCTGTAGGTCGACCTGCATAGTTAACTAACAAATCGTTAAACTCTTTTTGGAAGCTGGGATCGTTGATGGCAGAGATAAAAGCATCCTCAAGTTGTTCAAGTACAGGCATCAATATTTGAGGGACATATTGCCCGCCAAATTCACCAAAATAAGGATTTAATTTAGACATAACCATTCCTTTTTAAAATTAATTAAATTTGTTCAAATACGGCTTTAATTTTCTGTTTATCTTTAATACCTGCAGACATTTCCACACCGGAATTAATATCAACGCCAATAACCTTAGTGGCTAATGCAGATTTGACATTTTGTGGATTTATACCACCCGCTAAAATCACATTATTTAAATCCAGTCCATTTAGTAATGACCAATCAAAATGTTGTCCTGTTCCCCCTGCACCATGATCAAAGATATAGCGACTAATTAGCGGATGATGATGTTCTGGGATGACATCGCTAATACTTATCGCTTTCCAGATTTGACAGGATTGAGGCAGCTGTTGACGTAAGGTTTGTAAATACTCTTCGTTTTCATCGCCATGCAATTGAACGGCATAAAGTGATAATTGTTTGGCAATTTGACTTACTTGCTCGATGTCTTCATTTTTAAACACACCAACCCAATTAAGTGGAGCCACTGACATAAGCGAACGCGCGTTAATGGGTGAAATATAGCGTGGTGATTGGGGGACAAAAATTAATCCACCATAAACAGCGCCAGCTTGATAAGCCGCAACAGCATCTTCTGTTCGCGTCAAACCACATACTTTATTTTCACCTAGCATAACTTTTCGAATCGCTATCGCTAAGTTAGATTCCGACATTAATGCACTTCCAATTAAAAAACCATTAGCAAATTGACTGAGTTCTTTCACCTGATTATGGGTGTATATACCTGATTCACTGATAATGATGCGATCCGTCGGAATTGTTTTAGACAAATTCTTGACCCGATTTAAATCGACACTTAAATCACGTAAATTACGATTATTTATACCGATGACTTTAGCACCAAGTTCAATGGCTCGTTCGACTTCTTTTTCAGTACTCGCTTCAGTTAGTACACCCATATTAAGTTGATGAGCAATCTGACTTAAATGACGATATTCATCATCGGTAACAACAGATAGCATTAATAAAATAGCATCTGCTTGATAATAACGCGCTAAATAGATTTGGTATTCGTCAATAATAAAATCTTTACAAAGAATAGGTTGTGTCACTTCATTGCGAACAATTGGCAAAAATTCAAAACGACCTTGAAAGTATTTTTCATCAGTCAGTACAGAAATAGCCGAAGCATAATCTTTATAGACTTTAGCAATATTCGCTGGATCAAAATCGTTACGAATTAAGCCTTTTGAAGGTGACGCTTTTTTACACTCTAAAATAAAAACCGTTTTAGGCTGATTTAAGGCTTGATAAAAATCACGATCACTTGGTTTAATTTCTGATTGAAATGTGTCTAGTGGTTTTTGTTTTTTTTGTTCGATTAGCCATTGCTTTTTATCATCAATGATCTGTTTTAAAACAGTCGCCATTTCAACATTTTCGGTTAATGTATTTACAACCATGTTACTCTCCATTTTACCTTGCTGCTAATTGTTGTAACAGCGTATAGGCTTTGCCACTATGCATCATATCAATTGCTTGCTGCGCATTTTGTTTTAAATCTGACTGACCAAACAGGCTCATTAACATGGCGACATTAGCAGCAATGGCTGCTTCATGCGCCGGTTTACCATGACCTTGTAAAATGGCTATTAACATATCACGATTCATCTCAGGTGTACCGCCTTCAATGTCTTTTAAGGTATACTGTTTTAGCCCAAAATCTTGTGGTGTCAAAGTAAAATAACGAATATTGCCATTTCGAATTTCAGCCACTTGGGTTTCACCATGAATAGCAACTTCATCCATTCCAGACCCATGTACCACGTAAGCATGAGTATAACCTAGCATTTTTAGCGTTTCAGCAATCGGTTTGATTAAATCGGGATGATAAACTCCTAATAAAATACGTTTAGGTCTGGACGGATTTATCAACGGCCCAAGCACATTGAAAATAGTCCTTGTTTTTAATTGCTGACGTACGGGCGCAGCATGACGAAAGCCTGAATGATATTGTTGAGCAAATAAAAAACAGACCCCCAAT
Source organism: Gilliamella sp. B2717 (assembly GCF_026536675.1). Classification (NCBI taxonomy): domain Bacteria; kingdom Pseudomonadati; phylum Pseudomonadota; class Gammaproteobacteria; order Orbales; family Orbaceae; genus Gilliamella; species Gilliamella sp. B2717. Next base: position 4,281 of record NZ_JAFNNQ010000094.1, read on the forward strand.
TCATCTAATGCTTTACGAGATGCTTCCGCAGGCATATTTAACTTTATCCCTAAAGCGGATAATACATCGGACGATCCCGATTTACTTGATACACCACGATTACCATGCTTAGCAACTTTATAGCCTAATGCTGCTGCAACAAAAGCGCTTGCTGTGGAGATATTAATACTATTGGTGCCATCGCCACCGGTTCCCACAATATCGGTAAAGTCATAATCGGGAATATCAAAACTATCCGCATTTTCCAGCAAGGCTTGAGCAGCGCCAGCAATTTCATCAGGTTTTTCACCCCTTACTTTCATGCTAATCACCGCAGTTGCTAAAACGGTTGGTTCAATTTTGCCTTGAATAATAAGATTAAATAGAATTTTACTCTCATTTTGGGTTAATGTTTGTCCTAAATACAATTTATTAATAATAGGTTGAATGTTGTATTCTTGTTTATCAATAATGGCCTCAGGTTTCGATTGTGACTCTGATTGTGGTGGATTGAGTGCCCACTCAATCGTTTGTTCTAACAATTTTACACCTTGAATCGTTAAAATTGATTCGGGGTGAAATTGAAAGCCATAAACCCGATCATGATCATTGCGCACCGCCATTACAATATTATTACAAAGTGCATTAATGGTAAGTGTATTTGGAATATTTTCGCCTTTTAATGAATGGTATCGAGCAACAGGTAGTGGGTTGGGTAACCCTTTAAACATAGCTTGTTCATCGTGTTCAATAAGCGATGCTTTACCATGTAATATATCACCTGCTGGTACAATACTTCCCCCATAGGACTCGACAATTGCTTGATGACCAAGACAGATACCAATTATTGGCAATTTTCCTTTCAGACGCTTAAGTAGTTCTGGCATGCATCCTGCTTCGCTTGGCGTACCGGGACCTGGTGATAGCATTAAAATAGGATTTTGCATATGAGATAATTTTTCAATAATGACGTCGGCTGGAATCGTATTACGATAAACAGTGACACAATGTTTGCTATTACGCAGTTGATCGACTAAGTTATAAGTAAAGGAATCAACATTATCAATAAATAAAATATTAGCCATTAAAATACACCTTCTACATGATGTGCTGCCATAATCGCACGAACAACGGCACGAGCTTTATTACGTGACTCATCAGACTCAAATTGTGGTTCTGAATCTAACACTACCCCCCCACCTGCTTGAACGGTTGCAATTCCTGCTTCCACGTAGGCACTACGAATGACTATGCAAGTATCCAAATCGCCATTGGCGGTAAAATATCCAACCGCTCCACCGTAACTACCTCGTTTAATTTTTTCCGATTCAGCAATTAATTGCATGGCTCGAACTTTTGGCGCTCCCGTTAACGTTCCCATATTCATTGTTGCTTGATAAGCATGTAAGGCATCCAAATCATGTCTTAATTGTCCCACCACTCTTGATACCAAATGCATAACAAAAGAGTAACGATCAACTTTTAATAATTCTTTAGTATAGCGAGTACCGGGTTGACATATACGCGCTAAATCATTACGGGCTAAGTCAACTAACATTAAATGTTCTGCTAACTCTTTCTTATCGGTACGCATATCAAGTTCTAATCGACTGTCTAAATCATAATCAATTTCACCATTCGCCGTTAATCCTCGAGGGCGAGTACCAGCAATCGGGTAGATTTCAACTTGATTTGTCGCTTTAGTATATTTAAGCGCGCTTTCAGGTGATGCCCCAAACAAGACAAAATCACGATCTTGCATATAAAACATATATGGACTTGGATTATTATTTTTTAGCACTTGATAAGCCGATAATGGAGCTGGGCAAGGTAACGTAAAACGTCTGGAAGGCACTGCCTGAAAAATTTCGCCTTGTTGGATAGCATCTTGCATTTTTTTTACAACCGTATTGAAATCGTCATCACTTTTATTACACGTAACATCAATGCTTGCCAGTGATTGAGTTTGAATTGGTTTCATCGGCTTGCTTAATCTCGCATCTAATTCAGCTAAACGATGAGTTAAGCGAGATATTTCAATCTGATCTGACGTAAAAGCGGTAGCCTTCAAAATTGATACATGATCTTGATGATTAATTTCTAATAGGGTTTCCGCTAAATAGAAACAAAAATCTTGGCAACGTTGTTCTGTTGGTAAAATAGGTAAGTTTTCAAATCCTGCCACCAAGTCATAACAAAATAACCCACCAACAAATATGACATCCGAGCTACTTTGTTCAGGGATATTTACTATTTTAAGTAAAGTTCTTAACGCATCGAAAATCGATAGCGACTTTAAACGAGAATCCTCATCTTGCAGGCTATCAATCGTTGGAAAACTCAAGGTTAATTTTTGGGAATGATCGAATATTTTAATGACCTTTTCGTCAAAAGCATGGTGCAATAAAGGTAACAACTTTTCACCATTAGTGGTCAAGGCTTCAAAAGTCACTTGCGTGTTTATTGCCGAGATACGTAATGCACTATCAACAATCATGACACTTTTAATACCTTGCTTATTATCAATTTCAGCCGATTCAAGCAATAACGTTGCAGGACGATTTTCACATAATTGGTTAAATACTAACGTCGGATCTTGATGATAACAAATAGTTTTAGTTAGCTGGGTTAAAGTTGGCTTATTCATTGTCGACTCACTATTATCAAATTTTTATTTAATTTTTTTATCATTAATTCAAAACTAAAAAACCCGCTTTAAGCGGGTTTATGAAAAAAAACAGATAATCACATCACCCGAAATAGCTAATGTGCCACCGACCAAAGCCTATGAATGAATAAATAACTAGGTATAAGTACTGTAATGTCATCATCATTATCTGTTTAATATATTTTGTACTATTAAACTAGTTCATTAGTGTGTTGTCAACAATTAAATTTAAGTAAAGTATCGATAACCGTTTTAATATAAATAAGTTAATAATAACTAGTCAAATTAGAAATTTATCATTAAAATAGCCCCGAATTCTAATTACTAAGGAAATGTTGTCTATGCCTACTTTTTACATCGTTATTGGCGTTATCGTTATACTTGCTTTAATTACTGTATTAAAAGCCATTACTATTGTTCCGCAAGGTTTTCAATATACTATAGAGCGCTTTGGTAAATATACCCATACTCTTGAACCCGGATTAAATATCATTATTCCATTTATGGATGGTGTGGGACGAAAAATTAATATGATGGAACAAGTACTTGATATTCCATCACAAGAAGTAATTTCAAAAGATAATGCGAATGTGCAAATTGATGCGGTTTGTTTTATCCAAGTACAAGATGCAGCAAGAGCCGCTTATCAAGTTAATCAATTAGAGCGTGCTGTGATTAACTTAATGATGACCAATATACGTACTGTACTGGGTAGTATGGAACTTGATGAAATGTTATCACAACGTGATCATATTAACTCAAAATTATTGGGTATTGTCGATGATGCAACTAGCCCTTGGGGTATTAAAATTACCCGTATTGAAATTCGTGACGTTCGTCCACCTGCTGAATTAATTGCAGCCATGAATGCTCAAATGAAAGCAGAACGTAATAAGCGTGCTGAAATTCTTGAAGCAGAAGGGGTGCGTCAAGCGGCTATTTTACGTTCAGAAGGTGAAAAACAATCTGAAATTTTGAAAGCTGAAGGTGAAAGAGAAGCCGCATTCTTACAAGCTGAAGCGCGTGAACGTGCCGCTGAAGCTGAAGCAAAAGCGACACAAATGGTGTCCCAAGCAATTGCTGCCGGGAATATTAATGCGATTAACTACTTCGTTGCCCAAAAATATACCGAAGCATTACAACAAATCGGTTCATCAGATAACAGTAAAGTTATTATGATGCCACTTGATGCCTCTAATTTAATCGGCAGTATTGGTGGTATTGCAGAATTAATTAAAGAATCAAAAACTAATTCATAATAATTTTTCGATAATTATGCCTCTAATTTAGCGAATTTATACAGTGCTAAAGCAGAGGCATTATTTTAATTTTTATAAAATGAAAGGTAAAAATAATGGCTGATTTTTTTACAGTTATTTATAACTCTCCTCAATGGATTTTCATTGCCTTAGGCGTTATTTTTCTGATTGCCGAATTATTGGGTATAGGTGGATATGCACTTTGGTGTGGAATTTCAGCCATTTGTGTGGGAATAATAGCTTGGGTAATTCCATTATCTTGGCCAACTTTATGGTTCTTATTTTCAATTTTTACGGTCGTTTCTGTTTATCTCTGGTATGTCTGGCTTAAAAGCAAAGGAAAACATCGTTCAAGTAAAAACCAAATTAATCAACCTCAACAAGACTTAATTGGTATTAAAACCGTTGTCACTGATGCAATTATTAATGGTACTGGTCGAGTTAAAATTAAAGATGGCACATGGTCAGCTAGATGTAATCAAGATTTACCAGTAGGTCAATCCGTTATTGTTACTTCTGTCGATGGAATAATTTTAAGTGTTGAACCTATCATTTAAAATGTTTTCATATCATATTTGAAAAACAAATATCAGAAAAATGACATTGAGAAGATGATTGAAATTTGTAAAGAAAATAAGATTTATATATGGAAAGATGATACCCAAAATGCACCAAAATTTATGCAATCTTTATTGTGTAACAAAGCAGTATCATTGATTCGATACTATTAATCTTAACATTCATTTATCCTATTAGCCAATAATCATTATTGGCTATTTTTTTTAGTTAATAAACCGCAAATATTTATTATAACAGTGACGATAAATTGTTCACCTTCGTTTGACTTATCCATGCGATATGCTATCAAACTGGTAATGACATATAGAGATTTATGCCGACAACGCTAAATTTCTTAATTTAACAAGTTTTATTTAGAATATTGTAAGCATTTTTTCATTGCAAAAATAGAAAAGCCCAACAATGTCTCATTGTTGAGCTTTAACTAAAATAATTGGAGTTTACTATCGAGAGGTAATATCACTATGACATCTCGCTCCAGACCACTTAATGTGACATAGAAGTTTTAACACCACCTTCTGGTATAGGAACATAAGCGGTTTCTTTATCTGTTCTTTGTTTATTGTTGCGAACTTTAAGCGCGGTTTTAATACCAAAGAAGATAATCGTGTATACCACAAGTAAGAATAAAATACTTAATCCTGCATTGGTATAATTATTGATAATAATATGATGCATATTATCAATTTGTTGAGCAGTTAACTCTTTACTACCTTCAGCAATTTGACGTTTATATTCATTAGCTAAATAGAAGAAGCCTTCTAATTGCGGATTATCACTGAATAATTTTAGACCTAATGCCCATGTTGTACAGATTAACAACCAAATTGCCGGAATGATCGTGACCCAAATGTATTGCGCACGTTTCATTTTAATCAATACGACTGTTGCTAAAATCAGCGCGACAGCAGCTAACATTTGATTAGATATACCGAATAGTGGCCATAAACTCTTCACACCACCTAATGGGTCAACAACGCCTTGATAGAGGAGATATCCCCATAATCCTACACACCCCAGCGTACCAATAAAGCCGGCGATAAGTGAGTCTGTTTTTTTCAAGAACGGTACAAAATTACCTAATAAATCTTGTAACATAAATCGACCTGAACGTGTTCCTGCATCAAGCGCCGTTAAAATAAATAGGGCTTCAAACAAAATACCGAAATGATACCAAAAGCCCATATTCGCTCCTGGTAATATTTGGTTGAATACATAAGCAATCCCTACCGCTAGCGTTGGTGCACCACCTGCACGATTCAAGACGGACGGTTCACCTATGTCTTTGGCGGTTTGTAGGATTTGTTCAGGAGAGATCACAAAGCCCCATGAACTCACTGTCGCAGCTGCATGAACGGTGACATCTTTTAATTGCGCCATTATCATTGGTGCATCATCAGTCCCCAATTTATGCAAATCAGGCATTGTAATCCCTAATCCTGCTGGTGGAGTATTCATCGCAAAATAGAGACCAGGCTCAATAATTGAAGCTGCTACTAACGCCATTATGGCGACAAATGACTCCATTAACATTGCACCATATCCGATAAAGCGTGCGTCTTTTTCGTTAGCTAATAATTTAGGCGTGGTACCAGAAGAAATAAGCGCATGGAATCCAGAAACCGCACCACAAGCTATCGTAATAAATAAGAATGGAAATAATGATCCCTTCCAAACAGGACCAGTCCCATCAACATATTGTGTTACATCTGGCATTTTTAAATCAGGATTTAATATGACTATTCCTATTGCTAAACCAACAATGACGCCAATTTTCAGAAACGTCGCTAAATAATCACGTGGTGCCAATATTAACCATACAGGTAACATCGCAGAGATAAAGGCATAACCGACTAGCACATAAGTGATCGTTGTGTCTTTAAATGTTAACGCTGGTCCCCAGTAAGGATCGTGAGCAATAACGCCCCCAAACCAAATGGATAATATAAGTAAAACAATACCAATGACTGAGATTTCAAGAACTCGACCGGGTCTTAAAAATCGCATATAGATACCCATAAACAGCGCAATGGGTACGGTTGAACACACCGTGAAAACACCCCAAGGACTTTCTGCTAATGCTTTCACAACAATTAACGCTAAAACCGCTAAAATGATAAGCATAATCAAAAAGCAACCAAATAAGGCAATAGCACCAGGAATTGGCCCCATCTCGCTTTTAATCATTTCACCCAGTGAAGAACCATTACGGCGAGATGAAAGGAAAAGCACCATAAAATCTTGTACGGCGCCAGCAAAAACAACACCAGCAAGTAGCCAAAGTGTACCGGGCAAATAACCAACTTGTGCAGCAAGAACGGGACCAACTAGTGGACCTGCACCAGCTATAGCAGCAAAATGGTGACCAAATAAAACATATTTATTGGTTGGAACATAATTTAGTCCGTCGTTATTAATGACAGCAGGCGTTGCTCGAGTGGGATCTAATCGCATAACCTTATTAGCGATATAAAGGCTATAATATCGATAAGCAACTAAATATACAGATACAGCAGCAGCAACAATCCATAATGCACTGATGTGTTCACCTCGCCGTAATGCAACAACTGCTAGACAGCATGCACCAACAAAAGCAAGAATGACCCAAGGAATATGCTTTAATATTTTATTATTCATAATGATTCTCTTTTTGGGTTTTAAGATTATAAAAACGATACTTAACACCATTAAAATGCTATTTGGCTTGGTGTTTGGATAAATAAAAAACAATTTTTTTACTATCTTCCACTATTCCTTACCTATTTTATGGTTTTGAGTATACCTTTGTGACTTATATATCAAGCTTATAGTAAATTTTTGTTGATAAGAATGGTATCGCTATTTAAGCCATAGGTTGAATGGCAACAATGAGTGGTTAAAATCAGTCAATGAGCGGTTTAATAAAATTTACATAAATCGATAATTGAAATCATAATCCTAACATTTCTTTGAGTGATTTTAGATATCGACGACTAACAGGGACTGAAATATCGTTATTTAAAATAATACTTACGCCCGTTGATTCATTAAAGCGAATCTCTTTGAGTTTTTTTAAATTAACTAAGTATTGTCTGTGACATCGAATAAGAGGGGTTTTATCTTCTAATGTCTTTAAAGTTAACTCAGTAAAATATTCATCATTGTTTTGATTAAATACATAGATACCACTTATTTTGGAAGCGATATAAAATACATCATCTAAATTTAATAAATAGATACGGTTATGACCAACACAAGGGATATAATCTAAATTTTGATTAACCATATCTAAATGCTTTACATTATTAGGTAATTGATGTTGATGTAAACGGCATAGTGTTTTATTGAGACGGTCTTGTTCTACCGGTTTAAGTAAATAATCAAAGGCTTGTTCTTCAAAAGCTTTAACGGCAAATTCACTGTATGCAGTTAAAAAGACAATGCTAGGCATCGTCTGGGGATCAAGCATCGATAACATTTCAAACCCATTTATTTTGGGCATATGTATATCTAAAAATACCACGTCAGGTTGTAGGCGGTGTATTTTACTGATTGCTTCCATTGCATTATGACACTCAGCAATAATAGCAACATCGGGATCTTTTTCGAGCAAACAACGTAAATTTTCACGTGCAGGGAGTTCATCATCCACAATAATAACATTTAACATTAACTAATTACATCCTCTTGCAATGGTAGTGATAATATCACTTTCGTATATTCGTCAGGTTGACAAAAAATTGCTAAACCATATCTTTCACCATAACGAATATGAATTCTTTTATCGACTAAATTTAGTCCTAATCCTTTCATATCTTTTTTATTTTCTCGATAATTACCCGCATTATCGATGACTTCTAAATACAATGTTAAATCTTTTGTATAAGCATTTATACTCACTTTTCCTTCACCAATCAATTGGGAAGTACCATGTTTTATGGCATTTTCAACGATTGGTTGCAATGAAAATGCAGGAAGACGAGCATTTTCTAAATCTGCTGGGATATGAATATCAAGCGTGAGTTGATCCATAAAACGCATTTTTTCAATTTGTAAATAAGCATTAACATGCTCTATTTCATCTTTGAGCGTAACTATTTCGTCCGTTCTTTTTAGATTTTTTCGAAAAAAAGTTGATAGATTTTGCACCAGCTCAGATGCTTGCACTTTATCACGCCGAATAACCGCGACTAGCGTATTTAAGGCATTAAATAAGAAATGTGGATTAACTTGAGCGTGTAATAACTTAATTTCGGTTTTAGACAATAATTGTTTGTAATGCTCATTTTGACCCGCTAATATTTGTGCCGATAATAAACTGGCTATCCCTTCCCCTAATGTTCGATTGATTGAACTAAATAAAGTATTTTTTGCCTCATATAATTTAATCGTACCAACAACAGTATTATTTTCACCTCGCAGTGGAATTACCAGCGTTGATCCAAGACGGCAATTTTTATTAATTGAACATTGATACGGTAAATGTGCGCCATCCAGATATTGTACTTCATTTTTTTCAATAGCTTCTAAAGTACTATTTGACGTGATCAGTGTACCCGGTAAATGGTGATCATCTCCAATTCCAATAAAAGCCAAGATTTTTTCTCTGTCTGTAATGGAAACCGCACCAATATCCAATTCTTGATAAATAATTTCTGCCACTTTTGTACTATTTTCTTGATTGAAACCATCACGTAACAGCCCCTCAGTGCTCACTGCAATTTGTAATGCTTTTGCCGAAAAAGCCGAGGTATAGCGTTCGAAAATAGCTCGTCGATCCAATAAAATTCGCATAAACATCGCTGAACCAATACTATTGGCGATAATCATGGGCGCTGCAATACTTTTTACCGCATGTAAAACAGTATCAAAAGGGCGTGAAATTAATAATACTAAAATCATTTCAAGCGATTCGACCAATAAACCCAGCACGCCGACTAACAAAGGATTATAGATAAGATCAACCCGACCTTTTTTCATTAACGCGTAATGCAATAATCCACTGATTAGCCCAATTAATATAGTCGATAACATACAACTTTCAGCCGTTATTCCCCCCAATGTATAGCGGTGAATTCCCCCTGTCACACCGACTAAAAAACCAACCATAGGACCACCAAGAAGACCGCCTAAGATCGCCCCGATAGCACGGGTATTTGCAATAGTATCTTCTATGTGAAGCCCAAAATAGCTCCCCATAATACAAAACAGTGAGAAGATAAAATAGCAAACTAATTTATGCGGTAAATGCACTGTGACTTGCATGAGCGGAATAACAATTGGGGTTTTACTTAGTAAATAGGCAATAACTAAATAAACACACATCTGTTGTAAAAGTTGTAGAATTAGATCGAATTCAAGCATAATTTAAATCTATTAAGCCTATCCCACTAACGAAGGTTAATGGGATAAAAAAGTTTAGTTATTCAATAAAGTAAAAGTTTGTTTGTTTTGTGTAGTTGAATCCGAGCCAATAAACACATTAAATTTACCTGGCTCTGCCACATATTGCATTTTGTCATTCCAAAATTTTAACATTTCAGGCTTAATAATAAAGTGCACTTCTCCTTTCTCATGTGCTTTCAATGTAATGCTCTCAAAGCCTTTTAGTTCTTTAACGGGTCTACTTACCGAAGCAGTCACATCTTGTAAGTAAAGTTGAACGGTTTGAGTACCTTCCCTGTTTCCTGTATTTTCAACTATTGCTGTCACAATAATTTGACCATTTTGTTGCATTTCTGTCGCTGAAAGAGAAAAAGTGATGTTGAAATCAGTATAACTTAGTCCATAGCCAAATGGGAATAAAGGTTCATTAGGACTGTCCAAATAAGATGTCGTGTATTTCCCCATATTCTCCGTTCCGTGTGGGCGACCTGTGTTTAAATGGCTGTAATAGACAGGTATCTGTCCAACATTACGTGGAAATGACATAGGTAATTTTCCAGACGGATTATAATCGCCAAACAATACATCAGCAATGGCATTACCGCCTTCTGTACCTAAAAACCATGTTTCAAGCATCGCATCGGCTTGTTGAAATTCATCGACTAATGTTAACGGGCGACCATTCATTAAAGCAATAACAAGGGGTTTACCGGTTGCTTTAAGTGCTCGAAGTAATCTTTTTTGACTTTCAGGAAGGGAAATATCTGTTCGACTTGACGACTCATGTGCCATTCCTTGCGCTTCACCAACGAAAGCGACAACAACATCTGCATTTTTCGCTAATTCGACCGCTTCACTAATCATCTTTTCAACAGGTCTGTCATCAAATTTTGCCGTAACTTCGTAAAGATTTAAGAATTTAAATAGTGCGGGATCATCCGAAAGATTAGCACCCAATGCATAACTGACATTTTTGGGGTTGTTTATTGCGTGATTAATGCCTTCCAAGGGAGTCACGGCTAAATTAGCTCGACCTGCACCCGACCAACTCCCTAATATATCGCGTTTGGAGTCAGCAAGCGGACCAATAACCGCAATTTTTTGATCTTTAGATAAAGGTAAAAGCTTATTATCATTTTTTAATAACACAATACTGCGTCGTGCCACTTCTCTGGCTTCTTTTCGATGTAATCGATTATCAGCAAACATCGTTTCAATGTCTAAGTTTGGATCTAAATTACGATGAGGGTGACGAAACAATCCCATATCATATTTAAGTGACAACACGTGTCGACATGCATTGTTAATATCATCTTCACTCAATGCCCCTTCTTTGACCAGTTGGGGGATAAATTGAAGAAAATATTCATCATTCATACTAACATCAATACCGGCTTTAATTGCGATTCGAACAGCATCTTTGGCATCACTGGCAACACCATGATTAATCAGTTCCCGAATTGCACCATGATCGCTAATGACTACGCCATTAAAATGCCATTGATGACGTAGCACATCGGTCAAAAGCCAATGATTTGCGGTAGCCGGAACACCATTTACCGTAACCAGCGATACCATAATAGCTTGGCTTCCTGCATCTATTGCCGCTTTGTAGGGAACCAGATATTCTTGAAACATTTTTCGTTCACTCATATCGGTACTATTGTATTCTCGCCCACCTTCAACCGCACCATAAAGCGCAAAGTGTTTAACGGTTGTCACCAACGAATTTTTTTCCGCCAAAGATGGCTTTTGCATTTGTTCAACAAAAATCCGCCCAGCTTCTGAAGTAAGATAAGGATCTTCACCAAAACCTTCAGAAACTCTACCCCATCGTGGGTCTCGGGTAATATCAACCATGGGAGCCCAAGTAATATTAAGTCCATCAGAAGTAGCTTCATCAGCGGAAACTTGTGCGACAAGAGCCATTGCTTGGCGATCCCAAGTAGAGGCAATACCTAAATTGATTGGAAACACAGTGCGATGACCATGCACAATGTCAAATCCTAATAATAACGGGATCTTGTTAGGTGATTTTAAAGCACGATCTTGCATTCGTGACAAGTCAGGCTCGACAACAGTATTAAATATCCCCCCAATTTCGCCAGCTTCAATTTGATCTAAGACTTTATCGAGTGTGAGTTCTCCGCCCACACTGATTAAACGCAATTGTCCAACCTTCTGTTCAATGGTCATTTTTGATAATAGCGCATCAATAAAGGCTTTTTTATCCTCTCTATTATCATTTTGCGCAAGAATAGATGAAGAGAAGAGACACATGAATAACAATAAGATTAATTTTTTCATCATTAGGTTCGCTGTCACTGTCGTTGTGAGGATTAAAATAAGAATAGAATAGCTGAATCGCTAAAAAAAATCTCAATCTTTACTAAATTTGTGAAAATCAACTTTATGATAGTATGATGAAATTTTTTAGTAATAATAAGAAAAAATGAGGATTATGCTAAAATGAAGACCGGATATTCAATAAGCAAACTTGCCGACAACATTATCGGCAAATTTAAGCGTTGTTTAGTCTCGAAAATTGGTAAATTGAAAAGGTTGTCCTAATTCACCATTCTTGACTAAAGCCATTGTCGCTTGTAAATCATCACGAGACTTACCAGTTACACGAACTTGATCACCTTGAACTTGAGCTTGAACTTTAATTTTACTATCTTTAATTAATTTCACTATTTTTTTAGCTAACTCTTTATCAATACCTTGCTTCAGTTTGACGGTGATACTGTAAAGTTTACCGCTATGCTCCAATTCTTCAGGAATGTCTAAAGCACCGCCATCAATACCACGTTTAGCCAATTTATCTCGTAAGATATCAAGAAGTTGCTGAACTTGAAACTCAGATTGACTGGTGGCTTTAATTGTCTCGTTTTTTTCGTTCAATTCAAACGAAGCTTCAACATTTTTAAAATCCCAGCGCGTGGTCAATTCACGTGACGCGTTCTCGACGCCATTTTTCACTTCTGGCATTTGGATTTCTGATACGATATCGAAAGAAGGCATAAACTCTCCTCTTCAAAAGATTAAAAATATAAATAGAATTCTAAGAAAAATACAAAGATATATGCCACTTAGTTAGTGGCATTTTTAAGTGTGATTAAAAAATTAATCGATAGTGCGAAGTAACTCATTGATACCCACTTTTCCTAAAGTTTTGGCATCCACTTTCTTAACAATAACGGCACAATAAAGGCTATATTTACCATCTTTAGTTGGTAAGTTACCGGAAACAACAACAGAACCTGCAGGCACACGACCATAATGAACTTCACCGGTTGCACGATCATAAATTTTGGTACTTTGCCCAATAAATACGCCCATTGAAATAACCGAACCTTCTTCAACTACCACGCCTTCTACAATTTCACTACGGGCACCGATAAAGCAGTTATCTTCAATAATCGTTGGATTTGCTTGTAATGGCTCTAAGACTCCACCAATACCTACACCACCAGACAAATGAACATTTTTACCAATTTGGGCACATGAACCAACTGTAACCCATGTATCAACCATTGTTCCTTCATCAACATAAGCACCAATATTAACATAAGATGGCATTAATACGGTGTTACGAGCGACATAAGCCCCTTTACGCGCAATGGCAGACGGAACAACACGAAAACCCTCTTGCGCAAATCTAGCTTCATCATAGTCAGCAAATTTTAACGGCACTTTATCGTAATAATTAGTTGGACCAGCATTGATCAACTGATTTTCGTTAATACGAAACGAGAGCAATACAGCTTTTTTCAACCATTGATGGGTGACCCACTCACCATTAATTTTTTCAGCGACACGCATTTTTCCGCTATCTAATAGATGAATACATTGATTAATTGCATCACGTGTAACAGCATCTGCATTTGATGGTGTGATTTCCGCACGACGTTCAAATGCGGCGTCAATAATAGTTTGTAATTGTTGCATCTCTTGTTTCCTTTAACTTTTAAGTCCGTTGGCAAATTTAATCAGGATTGACAGTATAATATAATATCCGGCACTTTTTAAGCGGTTTGTCATATCATCTTAATACTGTTTAATAAAAAGGACATTAATTTGTGAAATGTGTTCCAATTTTGACAATAAAAAATCGTTATTTGAATGTCATTATTTACTATCATCATATCGCTAATTTAACCAATATGTATGATGCAAAATTCAGGATTTTCTTTATTAGAGTTGATCGTTGTTGTGGGCATTTGTGCCATATTTGCTTCCATTGGTGTAACAAAATGGAAAACGTTACAACTTAAAGAAGAATTACTTACCACCACTAAACAATTAACGCATTTTTTTAACGAAGTGCAAATTAACGCATACACTTATAATCATACTTATCATTTCTATCTTTTTTCCTCGCCTTGGTGTTTAGTTGCCAGTAAAGGCGATAAACCCAATTCCTGTATGGAGAGTGAATTACGATATATTAAACCCAACAATTCGGTGGAAATAAGCGGTTTAACCAATAAAAAAATCATTTCCTTTTGGGGACGAAGAAACATGGCACAAACAGCTTCTTTAAAACTTCATAATCAGATAGGCGAAACAAAAATTTTTATCTCATTTCGAGGAAGGGTTCGCTTTTGTTATGAGCAAGGTTATCTATCCGGTATGCCTCCATGTTAAAACAATCAGGATTTTCGCTATTTGAAGTATTAATCTGTTTAATGATAGCAAGTTTAATTTTGATTGGCACAAGTCAATGTTATCAACAACTCCAAATGCGGCTAAGTGATGATTATTTAAAATCACATTTACAACAAACAGTTCATCAAGCACTGGCTGGCTTATCTAAAGATATTAAGCGTGCTGGGTTTACGCATCATATTTCTACAGAAATAAAATTTAAACCCATTGAAATTAATGATCGACAAGATTGTATTGTTATTCGTTATGACAGTGGATTAGGTGATAATGGGAGTCGCAATTCTTTATATTCTACTTATTTTGATGTCTTTACTTTTCGCTATCACCAAAATAATCTTGAATACAAACACGCAGCAACAAAATGTGATGGTTTGAATTGGCAACGCCTGTTTGATCCAAATGATGTAAATGTCACTCAATTTAGTATCAAGCAACGCAGTCAAACAATTGAAATAAAGTTAACTGCTGAATTAAAAAAACATGCTCATATTCAGTATCACCTTACCAAGATAATCAAAAATGAAAATAGGTAATCGTTTTGTTAACCAATCGGGGTTTAGTGCTATTGTTATGGTGATTATTTTAATGATAATAGGCTTATCTTTATTGTTCGGATTTCATATTTTAGTTGCATCATGGCAAAAAATTGCCATGACAGAAAGACGATACTATCAACAATTTAATACCGCCAGTTCATCATTAAGTTGGGCAATAACGCAACGTTGGCAGCGCCCTAAACCCCATTGGCAATGCCAACATGAGCTAAATTTACAATTAAAAGTTTGTATTAAACAATCGAACTGGAGTCACGATAATGCCATTTTAGTACGAGGAGAAGCTAATGGGTTTTTTCTTTATACTTTAGCGCATTTAGACAATGGCAAACTCATCGTTCATAAAGGACAGTGGCTTGATTATTGCCCAGAGAAAAGAAGTCATGATTGTGAATAAACATGCTGGCGGTTTTAGTTTGATTGAAGTATTGATCGCCTCACTACTATTTTCAATCATTCTTCTTAGTTTTATGCAGTTGGAAAAAGCCTTATTTCATCAGCGCCATTACATTACCAACAAACTACATGCTGATCAGGTTATCTTCCAATTACTCGATAGCTATCCTGATATTGCCCAACATATTATTCCAACACATTGGACATATCACGTACAAAATAAAACGTATAATAATCAATGTACACTGGTAATCATAACCGTTACTATACCTAATTATGATAAAAGTGAGCAACAACGATTATTTTGCCATTAACAATCAAATTTTATTTTCGAGAAACTCATGCAATGCTGTTAACACTTGAGCCGTTTTTTCAGCATGAACATTGTGACCGGCTCCTTCAATAGTTACAATTTTAGCCTGTGGAAATTGCGAAAACAATGTATCCAAATATTGATCAGCTATGTATGTTGAATTCCCACCACGAATAAATAAAATGGGTTTCATACTGGGCGAGCCTGCTTGCCAATCACTTAAATCAGAATAATTTTTAACAATCATGTTAGCATTAAATAGCCAGTGATCGTTTTTAAATGATTTTAATAAAAAATAGATAGTCGCTGTATTCACACCTTGTTGCTCCATAATATGCATAATCTGTTTTTTATCAGTAATATGCTGTGAACAACACTTTTCTAATGATTGAATAACATCAAAATTAGGCGACTGTAAATATTTAACGGGTGCAATATCCATGACGACAACTTTCTGAATAATTTCAGGCACAATTCGAATTAATTGCATTGCCACTTTTCCACCCATTGAATGGCCGACAATTATAAGATTTTTCAATTGTAATTCTTGACAAAGCTCAGCAACATCATTAGCCATAGCGTCATAATTCATTTCATCTGACCACGGCGAAAGTCCGTGATTACGCAGATCGACCTGAATAGTTTGATAATGCGGAGCAAAATCTTTTGCTAACATATTCAAATTATCCAAGCTACCAAACATACCATGCAAAAATAAAATAGGCTGTCCTTCGCCCTGAATTTTATAGTTTAGTTTCATATTTCCACTCTAATATTTATGTTTAAAATTTATTCAAATAGTTGATAATAATTTAGTGATTAATTCTGTAACAATATAAGCTATAAATGTGTTAGAATTCAGCACTTATTTTCATTATATATTAAGTCATATGTTTCAAAATAACCCATTACTCGCACAACTAAAGCAAGAGCTTCATCAACAAACGCCACGCATTGAAGGCACAGTCCGAGCCCATGAGAAAGGATTCGGTTTTTTAGACGTTGATAACAAAACCAGTTATTTTATACCAATGGCTAAAATGAAAACCGTTTGTCATGGCGACAAAGTTTCTGGAATCGTTGTCAAAAACAACGATAAAGAATCTTTTGAACCTGAAGTATTACTTGAAAGCGCATTAGAATCATTTATTGGAAGAATAGGTTTCCAAGACCGTTCAATGGTTATCTATCCAGAAAACATGCCTAGTAGTTTTTCGATCCCCTGCAAAGTAAATAGTCAACTTCCACAAAAATTGAAAGAAAATGACTGGGTCGTTGCAACACTAATTTCACATCCTTTGAACGCAGACAAAAAAAAATTTGTTGCAGCCATTACCGATTTCATCGTTGAAGATGATTCAAAATACAAATTATGGCTTAAAACACTAGCACGTTATAATTTAGAAACAACAGTACAGCAAGCTGATACTTTATCGATTATTGAAAAAGAGCTTGAAAATCGTCAAGATTTAACTGACGTCTGTTTTTTTACCATAGATAGTGAAAACACTCAAGATATGGATGATGCGATTTCGGTTAATATGGATGAACAAGGTAATTTTAATCTTCATGTCGCCATTGCCGATCCCACAGCATTTGTCTTGAAAGATAGTGATATTGATAATATTGCAAAAATGAGGAATTTTACGACCTACCTTCCCGATTTCAATATCCCAATGTTACCTAAAGAGTTAGCCGATGATTTATGTTCTTTGCAAGCGAATGTAAAACGCCCGGCAATGGTCTGCAAGCTAAAACTTGATTCATCAGGGAATATCTTATTTGATAGCATCAGTTTTACCTCTGCTTGGATAGAATCGAAAGCCAAACTTGCTTATCACAATGTTTCTGACTTCTTGGAAAACAATGAGCAATTATCTTCAAGTCATTCATCTTTACCCGAACAACTTAATATTTTAGCCAATTTAGCTAAGGTCAGAATAAATTGGCGACAAGAAAATGCACTTGTTTTTAAGGATGTAACCGACTACCGTTTCGTACTTGATGAAAATCGCCAAGTTGAAGCTATTATAAAAGAACCGCGTCGCATCTCTAATCAAATTGTTGAAGAAGTCATGGTGATTGCAAACCAAGCATTAACCACGATGTTAAATGAAAAAATTGGTTTTGGTATTTATAATATTCACACCGGTTTTGACACCAAATATCTGGATCAAATATTAAAAATTCTAGCCGACAACGGGATAACTGAGTTTGATAAAACGTCACTAACTTCGTTTGCAGGTTATATAAAACTTCGTCGCATCATTGATATTGATCCGTTTTTAGCCATGCGATTACGAAAATTCCAAAGTCCGGCTGATTTTTCAATTGAACCTCAACCTCATTTTGGATTGGGATTTGACGCTTATGCAACTTGGACATCACCAATTCGTAAATATGGCGATATAGTTAATCATCGTTTATTGAAAGCTTATATGCGCCAGGAAGCGTTAACACCACCGGATACAAATCAACTCAAAACCATGAATGAACGGCGAAAAATGTTAAGATTGGCAGAACGAGATATGGCCGAAAATCTATTTGCTCAATACTTATCAGATAAAATTGGTCAAACATACACAGCTGAAATTGTGGATATCAATCGTGGCGGTGCCAGAGTTCGTCTTACCGATATTGGTGCTTATGCTTTTTTACCTTTATCCATGCTACATTCTGTAAGGGAAGAAATCGTTTCATTACCCGATGAAGGCGTGATTAAAATAAACGATAACATCGGTTATAAACTCACTGATATTATCCCTGTTTCTATATTTCAAGTAAAAAATGAAAATCAATCAATTATCGTTAAATTAACAAATATTAATGAATAATTAAAAATATGATGCCTTGCAGATTAATGATAATTAATCTTTACTTAATGCTGTAATTATTTAGCATCAAGGCATCATATATTGACAATATCTTAACGATTAAATCCTTTTGTTTCGTGATAAGATCTGATATCTTTCCCAACCTTGTTAAAACATTGCTTTTATAAGATAAATGGGTTATAAAAGTGTCGTTGTTATAGCATTAATCGGTAACATCAAGAGGGATTTATGGTATCAATTCATGGTCATGAAGTTTTACAAATGATGGAAGGGAATAGCTACACAGAATTATCTCTACTGGCAGCTATTGAACAACGATTTGGAAAACATGCTAAATTTCATACTTGCTCTAAAACAGATATGAATGCATCTGAACTGATTGCTTTTTTGAAAGCGAAAGCAAAATTTTCACCTGTAACAAATACACAATTTACAGTTAATATTCAGAAGATCTGTCACCACTAATGATAAAGTTGTAAGTTCTATCACATTTTTTACAAAAAAATACGTTGTTATAAAGTGTTATTATAAAAAAAAGTATATAATTTTTTTAATAATAGCTATATAGCATCCTATTGAATTATAACTCAAGAATAAGTTCATGGAATTTTATATATGAAAATAAGTAATATTTTAACATGTGCCATTGTTGCTATTCTTGTTTCAAGTTGCGCACTTCGATCTGATTTGTCACAGAAAAAAGCTGAAGGGAATACTGAAACAGATCAATTATTGGCTTTACAAAATAAAACTGAATATAACAATCCCTATGTTGTTAATGCAAAAAATCAACTAGCTCAATTAATTGGCAACAAAAATTTTAATAACTATGTTATTAAGCGAGGATTGCTAACGTGTAAAAATGATAATAATTCAGCCTTTTGTGTTTTAAATTTTTATTTGACTGAATATTATAAGCTGAAATCTGATCTGCAACTCAAAAAAATAACTGAAGAAAACGAAGCTGAGCGTCAAATTGAACTGAATAAAATCAAGGCATCTCGCAGCAATATCAAAAATTATTGTGATCTTTCTGCTGATTTTGTCTCGGCAATTTATACAAAAGATACAACCAAGATTGCCAACTACTATCAACCCTTATTTAAAATGTCTGAGCAAGATATGTCAGCACTCTATTCTAAAATCAATAAAGATAATTATGCTCACTTTTTGATTGACCAAAACCCAAGTATTATTTTAGAAATGAAAAACGATTATGTTGAAAAGTGTTTAGGCAATCCAAAAGATAATATTATTAATTATTTCAATATATTTAGATAAACCCAATGTGAGTATTTTATGCACAATTTATTGCCAAACAGCCAATTTTATAAAACAGTCACATGCAAAATATTTTGCGTGTGTGCTGTTTCGTTAATTAGCTTTTCTTCCTGGGCATTTTCGTATGAGG
Organism: Gilliamella sp. B2717; assembly: GCF_026536675.1. Lineage (NCBI taxonomy): Bacteria > Pseudomonadati > Pseudomonadota > Gammaproteobacteria > Orbales > Orbaceae > Gilliamella > Gilliamella sp. B2717. The sequence continues at coordinate 24,309 of NZ_JAFNNQ010000094.1, forward strand.
ATGTGATAAACAAAGCTAAAGACTTGTCAAAAAAAGCTTATCAGCAACCATCCAAAAATATCCCGAGTGAACTTGCATCATTACAATTTGCAGACTATCAGAAAATTCAATTTAATCATCAAAAAGCTTATTGGAATGATGAAGATACTCGTTTTAAACTTGAGTTTTATCATGAAGGTATGTATTTCGATACCCCCGTTAAGATTAATGAGGTCGTCAATAATCACGCTCAAGAAATAAAATATGATCCTAGTTATTTTGACCTTAGTCAGATTCACTTAGATAAATTAGATACTAAAAATTTAGGCTTTGCGGGATTTAAAGTACATTATCCTATCAATTCGCCAACAAAAACCGATGATGAAGTTTTTACTGCACTCGGTGGTAGTTACTTTCGGGCAATAGGTAAAAACCAAATCTATGGTCTTTCAGCGAGAGGGCTTGCTATCGATACAGGTGAAATATCGGGAGAAGAGTTTCCTCGTTTTAAAGAATTTTGGATAGAAAGACCCGAACCGAATCAGAAACATTTAGTGATTTATGCGCTTCTTGATTCATCTAGTGTAACAGGTGCATACAAAATAACGTTAATCCCAAGTGTTGATACCACTGTCACGGTTGAAGCTAAAGTTTTCTTCCGTACATCAGTAAAAAAACTTGGTGTGGCACCTTTAACCAGTATGTTTTTATATGGGCCAAATCAACCTTCGCCAATTTTGAATTATCGCCCTGCTATGCATGATTCCAATGGGTTATCCATTTTAACCAACAATAATGAATGGATTTGGCGTCCGTTAAACAATCCTAAGCGTCTGTCGTTTTCATCTTATAGCTTGGAAAACCCTAAACAATTTGGCTTGATTCAACGTGATAATGGTTTTCAAGATTACCAAGACCTTGACGACCATTATGAGCAAAGACCAAGTGTTTGGACAGAAATTCTTGGCGATTGGCAAAAAGGTCGTGTGGAACTCGTTGAAATACCGACCGCCGATGAAACTAACGATAATATCGTAACGTTCTGGGTTCCGAAAAAACAGTACAATGCTGGTGATGTTCTTGATATTAGCTATCGATTACACTATACGTTAAATGATCAGCAACGTTATCCAAGTAATGTTGCTAGAGCAGTTAGTACGCGTTTATCGCTAGGCGATATCAAACAGGCAAATCTAATTCGTAAACTTGATGGTTCTAATGCTTACGTCATTGATTTTGCAGGACCTCAATTATCCAATAAAATACCTGTTAAGGTGATTTCAAGTATCACCAATGGATCGATTGTTAGCACAGACTCACAATATAATTCGGTCACGAAAGGATGGCGTGTCATTGTAAGGTTTAATGTTGAAGATAACAAAAAAGCCACTGATATTCGTATTCAATTAGCTTCAGAGAAAACTAACGAAATTTTATCCGAAACATGGAGTGGTCAATACCCTGCACAATAGTGATAATCCTATGAAAAATGATTACTTTTCACATCTTTCTGACGCCGATAACTGGTGTCAGAAATCAAATGAACAGGAAATGCCTTCTGATGATGTGGCATTTTTGAAGTATCGCTTGCATCAAATTAGTGATACTTGTGATTTTAATGATGACAGAAAGCAACAACCTACCTATCCAGACATTGAGCGTGTAGCAATCCAACCTCAAATTTGGAATAAACCTTTCAAAGCAAAATCCAAGCCAAATAGAAGTTTTATTGCCACAATTCGGCGTTTGATCATGTTTTTGTTGATTGCCATTCAAACTTATTTAGGCACAAATTATTTATCTTCTTTGCTACCCTATCAAAGTTGGGACAAAATTAATTTTATGGCTAATTGGCAGCTAAATCCTGAACTGGCAATTTATAACGTAATTCCCTATATTATTCAAGGAATTATAATAGTCCTCTTTGCTATCTTGTTTTGTTGGATCTCAATTGGTTTTTGGACAAGTATTATGGGATTAATTTTGGCGGTCATAGGTAAAGATCGATTCACCATACCGATTCCAACTGATCCTGCATCCCATATTGACAATACGCATCGCACTGCTTTAGTTATGCCAATTTGTAATGAAGATGTGGCACGTGTGTTTGCCGGATTAGAAGCAACTTACCAATCACTCGTCGAAACCGGTCATGCCGCATGTTGTGACTTTTACATTTTAAGTGATACCAATGATCCCGATCTTTATGTTAATGAACTGAAAGCTTGGGCTGATTTCAATGCTAAAAAAGCCGATAACGGCTGTCAAATTTTTTACCGTCACCGCAAACGCCGCGTAAAACGTAAAAGTGGTAACATCGATGATTTTTGTCGTCGTTGGGGTCATTTATATGAATATATGATGATTCTTGATGCAGACAGTATTATGACTGGCGACTGTATTTTAAAAATGATTGCCATGATGGAAATGACACCTAATGCAGGTATTTTGCAATCCCCTCCGAAGTCAGTCAGAATGAAAACACTCTATGGGCGTATTCAACAATTCGCTAATCAAATATATAGTGATATATTTTGTTCAGGTACTCACTTTTGGCAATTGGGTGAAGCACAATATTGGGGACATAATGCGATGATTCGTTTAAAACCCTTTATTGAACACTGTATTTTATCGCCTTTACAAAAACGTAAAGGGCCTCTTCATATATTGTCACATGATCTTGTCGAAGCGACATTAATGCGACGGGCTGGTTATGGAGTTTGGATTGCTTATAATCTTAATGGTAGCTATGAAGAGCTTCCTGGCAACATGATTGAAGATCTTAAACGAGATAATCGCTGGTGTATGGGAAATTTAATCAATTTAAGATTAATCTTTAAAAGTGGAATTACCTTCACCCACCGCATTATGTTTTTGACCAGTGGTATGGCTTATATATCGTCACTTTTATGGTTGGTCTTTTTAATCTTTTCTACATTATTATTATTGGTATTTAACATTTCAGAACCACAATATTTTTACCAATCCAATCAATTTTATCCTACTTGGCCTAAATGGGATGAACAGTTAGCAATAAGACTATTATCGACAACGTTAATATTATTATTTGCGCCAAAATTTTTTAGCTACGGTATTATCATTGCCAAAACCAGAGCAAAAGACGTAGGTGGAATTTTTAAATTAACCTTATCTATCCTTATTGAAATGATATGGTCGATGATTTTAGCCCCTATCCGCATGATATTTCATAGTAAATTTGTGGTAAAAGCATGGTTGGGTAGTAAAATCCAGTGGAAATCCCCTTCACGAAATGATGACGCGTTAACATGGGGCGAGTCATTCTATTTTTGCTGGCCACTGTCAATATTAGGCATTATTTGGTTAGCGATAATAATTTGGCTCAACCCGCAATTTACCTATTGGTACATTGCAATCCTGATACCGTTAACTATTTCTCCATTGGTTATTCGTGTTTCGGGTCTTTCTAGTGTGGGAATCAAAGCTCAAAAAGCAGGTTTGTTTTTAACCCCTGAAGAAACGCATCCAACTCGTGCCGTCACATTGACAGACGATTATTTACAACAAACCGAGGCTGCTTTTGTGCAACATGGCTTTATTATGGCACTTGTAGATCCGGTTTATAATGCGCTGGCATGTGCATTATCTACTTCACGTCATTTAGCGAATGAAAAAAATCAATTAGTACGTGACGAATTAGTTCATCACTATTTACACACAGATCTTGAAAAAATTACTAAAGAACAACAATTGGCAATTTTAGAAGATCCTTTCATCCTTTCTCAATTGCATCGCCATATTTGGCTGCAACAAGAAAAATACGACAATTTGTTCCAATTATGGCAAAATGAGCGTCAATAGTAATTTATAGGGCTTTAGCCCTATTTCTTTTTTATTAATTATCAACCCTCATGGATTTTTTTATGACTTGGCAACCTTCTGCATCTATCACTAACCTTCTTAAGCGCGCAAAAATCGTTTCTCAAGTAAGACAATTCTTTGCTGACCGATGTATTTTAGAAGTTGAAACTCCAACTTTAAGCCAATATGCTGTCACGGATGTGCATTTAAGTTCCTTTGATACCACTTTTTATAAACCAGGCGAATTTGAACTATCTCAAGGACAAAAAATGACGCTCATTACCAGTCCTGAATACCATATGAAACGCTTACTGGCTGCGGGCAGTGGTCCTATTTATCAAATCTGTAAATCCTTTCGTAATCATGAAGAAGTGAGTCGAATTCACAATCCCGAGTTTACTATGCTTGAATGGTATCGAATTCAATTTGATATGATGCAAATGATCAACGAAGTCGACGATCTATTACAATACGTCTTAGATTGTGAGCCAGCTGAAAGAATTTCATACCAAAAAGCTTTTCAACGTCATTTAAATATCGACCCGCTCGAAGCAGATCACCAAACATTAATTACTGCTGCAAATCAACTCAACATGGGTATTAAAACTGAAGATTATGATCGAGATTCATTATTACAGTGCTTGTTTACCTTAGGCGTTGAACCGCATATCGGGAAAGATAGACCCATAGCTGTCTTTAATTTTCCTGCTTCTCAAGCAGCATTAGCCACTATCAGTTCCGAAGATCATCGTGTTGCAAGTCGTTTTGAGTTCTATTATAAAGGTGTAGAACTTGCCAATGGATTTAAAGAACTGACAAATGCGCAAGAACAAAAGCTACGATTTGAACAAAATAATCTGGATCGCACCAAATTAAACTTACCACAACAAAATATTGATGTTGAATTATTAGCAGCAATGGAAGCAGGATTGCCTGATTGTGCAGGCGTTGCGGTAGGATTAGATCGCCTAATCATGCTAGCGCTTGAGTCACAAAGCTTAGCGGATGTGGTATCATTTACTTTTGAAAGGGCTTAATTATGCTTGCTGCGTTGGGATTAATTGATTGGATTGCAATTATTTTATGTTGTGTATCCTTAATTTTGTTGATAATCGTTTTTAAGTATCAATTTACCAGCCATAATCTCAAACAATTATTTGATATTCAATTGTCACAGAAAAAAGAGGAATTGCAGACTCTTGTCAAACAAGTCATGCAGTTAGAAAATGAACTTAATGCGTATCGACAACAACACGTTGCTCAAAATATGAAAATTAGCGAACTGAAAACTCGCTTAGAAGAAACGCTTAATTCTGCGCATGAACGTCAAACTATTCTTGAACAAAGCGAGCAACGTCTTACAACCCAATTTGAAAACTTAGCTAACCGCATATTTGAACACAGTGGTAAAAAAATTGAACAACAAAATAAACAAAGTTTAGATTTTTTATTGTCACCACTTAAAGAGCAGTTAGAAGGCTTTAAAAAACAAGTTCAAGATAGTTTTGGTCAAGAAGCGAAAGAGCGTCATACACTGACACACGAAATTCGTAATTTGCAGCAACTCAATGAGCTTATGACTAAAGAAGCGATTAATCTTACTAATGCCTTAAAAGGAAATAATAAAACTCAAGGAAATTGGGGGGAATTTATCCTCAGTCAAATTTTGGATAATTCTGGATTACGTTTAGGTTATGAATATGAAACACAAGTAAATCTAACCAATGACGATAATCGACGATTACAGCCTGATGTCATTGTACATTTACCTCAAGGTGGTGATGTTGTGATTGATTCAAAAGTCACCCTTGTTGCTTATGAGCGCTATTTTAATGGCGAAGATGAGGTCATCAAAGCTAAAGCCATGTCAGACCACTTGATAGCAGTCCGTAATCATCTTAAACAACTTAGCCAAAAAGACTATCATAAACTTATCGGCATTAATTCGTTAGATTATATTCTGATGTTTATTCCCGTCGAACCCGCTTTTTTATGTGCCATAGATCAGGATCCCTCATTAATCAATGAGGCACTAAAAAATAATATTATGATAGTCAGTCCAACCACTCTTTTAGTGGCACTGCGAACTATTCATAATCTATGGCGATTTGAATATCAAAATCGCAATGCAGAATTAATTGCCGATAGAGCAAGTAAACTTTATGATAAAGTCCGTGGTTTTGTTGAGGATATGGAAAATTTGGGTAACTGTTTAGATAAAGCACAACAAACATTTCAAAATTCAATGAATAAATTGGCTAAAGGACGAGGTAACGTCATTGGTCAAATTGAAAAATTTCGGGAATTAGGTGTTGAAGTTAAAAAACCGATCGATCCTGATCTTGCTTTAGTGTCCCTAGATGAATTGGAGCAGAAGTAAGAGACTATTTCAAATCAATCATTATAAGTAGGTATTGTATTGATAATGAAGAACGTCAGGCATTGAAGATCGCTAAATGCTAGAATATACAGATAAAGTGTCATTCACCATTCTTAAAATAACGTGTATACTCACTGAGTAAAAAGAGGATTACCTTATGCCCAAAAAAACGACTAAAGAACCGAGTTTTGAAGAAACACTGAAACAGCTTGAAACTATCGTCACACATTTAGAAAATGGTGACCTACCCCTAGATGAAGCATTGAATGAATTTGAAAAAGGGGTCAAGCTTGCCAGAGCGGGTCAAAAACAGTTAAAACAAGCAGAGCAACGGATACAAATTTTATTATCTGAAAATAGTGATGCTGAATTGTCAGATTTTTTAGTGGATGATGATGAATAACTTAAAAACGTTGCAAGATCGTATTGATGCTTTTTTAACATCGTATTTATCAGAAAAATCGGCATCGACTTTGCAACAAGCTATGAGTTACAGTTTACTTGCTGGTGGTAAGCGAATACGCCCTATTTTAGTCTATTTAACAGGTCAAATGTTTGGTTGTCCACTTGCTAATTTGGACGAACCGGCAGCCGCAATTGAATCGATCCATACCTATTCGCTTATTCATGATGACCTACCTGCTATGGATAATGATGATTTACGGCGAGGTAAACCTACTTGCCATATTCAATTTAATGAAGCACAGGCTATCTTAGCCGGAGACGCATTACAATCATTAGCATTTACATTATTAGCTGAAAGCCAATTCATCGATGATCAAGCCAAAATTAGAATGATAACCGAGCTGGCACAAGCAAGTGGTTTAGATGGGATGTGTTTAGGACAATCACTTGATTTACAAGCTGAACACCAATCGATATCACTTGAGCATTTACAAAAAATTCACTGCTTCAAAACTGGCGCTTTGATAAAAGCAGCGATACGCTTAGGCGCCTATGCGAGCGGTAATCAAGCTATCCCTTATTATGCTAATTTAGATCATTATGCAAAGGCAATTGGACTTGCTTTTCAAATTCAAGATGACATTTTAGATATTATTGGCGAACAAGCCATTATGGGAAAACCACAAGGTTCAGATATTGCGCATGAAAAAAGCACTTATCCGGCCTTAATGGGATTAAAAAATGCGCAACAGTTGACACAACAACTTTATCAACAAGCTATCGATAGTGTGAAGCAAATACCTTATAATAGTAAGCCATTACAAGACCTTGCTAGTTATATTATTAATCGTAATAGTTAACACACTCACTCAATAATAAAGATGAATTTAGATAATTATCCGCTATTAAAACAAATTAACTCTCCAACCGATCTTAGGCGCTATCCGCTTTCGCAATTATCTGCGATTTGTCGTGAGCTTAGGCAATTTTTGTTAACTAGTGTAAGTCAATCCAGTGGACATTTAGCTTCCGGTCTTGGCGTAGTTGAATTAACGGTCGCCCTCCATTACGTTTATCATACGCCATTCGATAAAATTATTTGGGATGTTGGACATCAAGCCTATCCACATAAAATTTTAACGGGTCGCCGTGATCAGATGCTGACTATTCGCCAAAAAGACGGCATACATTCTTTTCCACATCGAGAAGAAAGCGAATATGACGTATTAACTACAGGACATTCTTCAACTTCAATCAGTGCAGCATTGGGTATTGCCATTAGTGAACAAAAAAAACAATCAGGTCAAAAAGTTGCAGCCATTATCGGAGACGGTGCATTAACAGCAGGCATGGCATTTGAAGCAATGAATCATGCAGGTCATATCAAACCCGATATGTTAGTGATTATAAATGATAATGATATGTCCATTTCTGAAAATACCGGAGCATTAAATCAACATTTAACGCAAATTCTATCCAGTAAGGCCTATACTTCTTTTCGAGAAAGTGGCAAACGTGTTCTTTCCAATATTCCGCCATTAAAAGAGTTAGTTAAAAAAACAGAAGAACATTTAAAAGGTTTAATCACTCCTGCCATTTTATTTGAAGAACTGGGTTTTAATTACATTGGCCCCATTGACGGACATGATATTGAAAATTTAGTCTCCACATTACAAAGAGTGCGACAATTAAAAGGCCCTCAGTTATTGCATGTCATTACACAAAAAGGGAAAGGCTATGAGCCTGCTGAAAAGAACCCGACACTCTGGCATGGTGTACCAAAGTTTGATCCTATTGATGGAACTTTCCCGTTAGATAAAAAAATTGCACCCACCTATTCGCAAGTTTTTGGTGAATGGCTGTGTGAAATGGCAGAAAAGGACGAGCGATTGATCGCTATTACCCCCGCAATGAGTGAAGGTTCTGGTATGACTGAATTTGCTAAACGTTATCCCAACCAGTTTTATGATGTAGCTATTGCTGAGCAACATGCGGTAACGTTAGCGGCAGGTTTTGCTATTAGTGACTTTAAACCGATTGTGGCAATCTATTCTACTTTTTTACAACGTGCTTATGATCAAGTTATTCATGATATTGCAATACAAAATCTGCCTGTTTTGTTTGCGATAGATCGCGCGGGGATCGTGGGTGCAGATGGAGAAACCCATCAAGGGGCATTTGATTTAAGTTTTTTAAGATGTATACCAAATCTAGTTATCATGACACCAAGTGATGAAAATGAATGTCGTCAAATGCTATATACTGGCTATCTTCATCAAGGGCCTGCAGCGGTACGTTATCCTCGAGGAGAAGGAACAGGAACACCGCTAGCACCTTTAAATGCCATTCCATTAGGTCAATCTAAGGTATGCCGAGAAGGCGAAAAAATAGCTTTACTCAATTTTGGCACATTACTCCCTGAAGTTTTACAAGCTGCCGAGCAAATTAATGCTACAGTTATTGATATGCGCTTTGTAAAACCATTAGATGAGAAAGTACTTTTGCAGATTAGTCAAACCCATAATATACTAGTCACAATAGAAGAAAATAGTATTAAAGGCGGAGCAGGAAGTAGCATCAATGAATTCCTGTTATCGAAAAAAATAAAATGTGATATTTTAAACATTGGATTACCTGACAGGTTTATTCCACAAGGATCACAAAGTGAAATTAGGGCTGAAATGGGATTAAACTCAGAACATATTATCGATAAAATCAATAAATTTATAAATCAATAGGTAAAATATGGAAACTCAAGCTGTCACTATTCAAATTTTTGGACGAACGTTAAAATTTAATTGTCCAGTTGATGAAGTGGACGCCCTCAATAATGCAGCGAGAGATCTCGATCTACGCTTGACAAATTTACGTGAAAAATCACCACAAGTTGGAAGTGATCAACTAATTATGACGGCTGCACTGAATATCTCTTACGAACTGACTAAAGAAAAAGAAAAGAGTGATCAGTTTAGTGGTCGCTTAAAATTATTACAACAGTTACTTGATTCGGCTTTAAACTCTAACAATGAATCACTCTAATTGTAAATTTAATAAAAATACTATTGTATGATTTTTCAAATTTTGTATTATGTTACCCATCTCTGGGATGTTCGCGATTAAGGGTTAGTCCCCTGAGCCGATATTCTTTACTTTAGAATGATGTGACTTTTAATTGGTGTGTATGCCTTAATATTAAGGAAACCTAAAAATTAAAACACGTTGTTCACCTTGAACCTTGGGTTCAAGGGTTACGACCCTAACGACATCTTGGAGTTTTCCTTTTCTTCATAAGTGATAACTTAATGAACATCCGACAGATTATTCGCCAAAAAAGGCGTCAATTATCGCCTTATGAACGTCAAATTGCCCAGCAACGTATTTACCAAAAAATTGCTGATCATACTGCGATTGGTCAAGCCAAGAATATCGCAATATTTCTCTCTTTTGATGGCGAAATTGAAACTAAACCTATTATTGAATATTTATGGCAGCAAAAGAAAGCTGTCTATTTACCGATAATTCATCCTTTTGTGTCCACTCACTTACTTTTTATTCAATACACGCCTAACAGTCAATTAATCAAAAATAAGTATGGTATTTTAGAACCCGCTTTAAATGTATTAAATGTCATTCCCCATCAAAAATTGGATATTGTTTTCACTCCTTTAGTTGCATTCGATGATCGAGGTTATCGTTTAGGAATGGGCGGCGGATTTTATGATCGTTTGCTAGCTAATTATAAAGCAGACCAAATTTTACCTATAGGTTTAGGTTTTGCCTGCCAAAAAGTTCAGCAACTAAGCAACCAACCTTGGGATATCCAATTACCTCAAATCATTTATGCCTGAATCACCTTTACAATTATATTAAAAAAAGTGATTGAAATTTGTATCATTTAAAATTGAATAGTTGTATACTTATTTACGCTTCATTTCTTAACTTTGTTTTTTTAAACAATGGCTATTCAAAAGTAATAATTTGTAAATTACAATCTTTCTTTTTACAGTATGTTATTCATCCTTTTAGTTCTTTTTTTGTTTTGTATTATTGTTTCATACTCAAGTCTTAGGGAATAAATATTCTAACTCATGGTGGAATTTTATTTCTTAAGACTTTTTTTTATAATAAAAAGGAGTGTAGCAATGTCAGAAAAAAAAGCCTTAACCACCAACAATGGAGCACCAATAGCCGATAATCAAAATTCCCGTACCGCAGGTCCTCGAGGCCCTGTATTAATTGATGATTATCAGCTTATTGAGAAACTTGCACAATTTAATCGTGAGAACATTCCTGAAAGACGTGTACATGCCAAGGGATCGGGTGCGCATGGTACATTTACCGTGACTAATGATATCACTCAATATACTTATGCCAGTATTTTTGCCAAAGTGGGGAAACAAACTCCCGTGTTTGCCCGATTTTCAACTGTTGGCGGTGAACGAGGTTCATCCGATACAGCCCGTGATCCTAGGGGATTTTCTGTAAAATTTTATACCGATCAAGGTAACTGGGATATTGTTGGCAACAATACACCGGTATTTTTTATACGTGATGCCCTCAAATTCCCGGATTTTATTCATACCCAAAAACGTGATCCTAAAACCAACTTAAAAGATCCGCAAATGATGTGGGATTTTTGGTCTTTGTCACCGGAATCACTTCATCAAGTCACCATTCTGTTCTCTGACCGTGGTATTCCTGACGGCTTTAGACATATGCATGGTTTTGGTAGTCATACTTACAGTATTATTAATAAAGATAATGTTCGCACTTGGGTTAAATGGCATTTTAGAACGGAACAAGGTATTAAAAATATCCATCCTAAAAAAGCAGCCGAATTAGATGGTAGTAATCCCGACTCAGCACAAGAAGACTTATTTAATGCAATAGAACGCGGTGACTATCCTAAATGGCGCCTTTACATGCAGGTAATGACTGAAGAACAAGCCAATCATCATCCTGAAAACCCTTTTGATGTGACAAAAGTGTGGTCACAAAAACAGTATCCATTAATTGAAGTGGGCGTAATGGAACTTAATCGTAATCCAGAAAACTATTTTGCTGAAGTTGAACAAGCCGCATTTGAACCAAGTAATGTCGTGCCTGGAACGGGGTTATCGCCAGATAAGATGTTACAAGGGCGAATTTTTGCTTATGCCGATGCACATCGTTATCGTATAGGCACAAACTACCAACAATTACCGATCAATGCGCCGAAATGTCCGGTACACAATTATCAACGTGATGGGGCTATGCGCTTTTATACACCAGATAATGCGCCTAATTATGAGCCAAATAGTGTTGATAGCGCACCTAAACAACAACCACAATATGCTGAGCCACCGATGCATGTGCCTGCTGGTACAATGGATAGACATGATCATCGTGTTGACGATGATTACTATTCACAGCCACGCGCATTATTCAATTTAATGCGTCCCGATCAAAAACAGCTCCTGATTGATAATATTGTCGGTTCAATGAAAAACGTTGATCGTGATATCCAAATTAGACAGCTTAAACACTTTTATAAAGTCCACCCTGATTATGGTTCCGGTGTTGCCAATGGGTTAGGAATTGAAATCGATCTTATCAAAAGTTAGTTCACCTTATATCCACAGTGCCGACTTTGCTTAATCGGCACTGTATGGTTAATACATTTAGCGCTAAGTTAAATAAACAGGCTATTTATTTGTATTTACTCTTATTTTGGCTGGCGAACAGGACTTAACCCTATTGTTGAAAATTTATAGATAAATATAAAACTGTTTTGATGGTTATTTGGAAGAATTTCTTGAGAAAACAATCAAATATTGTTTTATTTACAGCTTGGTTAGTGGTTTAACTAAACCAAGCTTATTGTCCTTTTTAACTACTTATTTTTTTGTCTGACTATCTCAAATAAGCAAACGCCCGTTGCTACCGAGACATTCAGCGATGACACAATTCCCGCCATTGGAATACTGACCAATTCGTCACAATGTTCTTTCGTTAAACGTCGCATGCCTTCCCCTTCTGCGCCCATAACCAGAGCCAATGGAATATTTGTTGATGATTTGTAAAAGTCAGTTTGATAAAGTGTACGTTCTGCTTCTCCAGCCGTGCCCACAATCCACACTTGATACTCATCTTGTAACATTCGCATGGTACGAGCTAAATTGGTTACCCGAACAACAGGGATACTTTCAGCGGCTCCACAAGCCACTTTTTGTGCCGTCGAATTAAGCGGAGCCGAACGATCTTTCGGGACAATAATAAAATTAACCCCTGCGGCGTCTGCTGTTCTGATGCAGGCACCAAGATTATGTGGATCTGTTACGCCATCTAAAATCAGAATAACGGGATTGGGTTGCTGTTCAACTAGTAATGGAATGTCATTTTCTTGATAGGTACGACAGGGTTTTACTATTGCTAAAATACCTTGATGTACACCATTTTTAGATTTGTCATCTAACCACTGGCGATGGGTTATTTTCACGATTAAACCAAGTTGTTCTATTTCATGCACAAGACTATTAAGACGTTTATCTTCCCGCCCTTTGGCGATGTAAACCTCAATAATTCTTTCAGGGGCACGTGTTAAAAGTGCTTCTATAGCATGGATACCGTAAACTGTTTCACTCATCTATTTTTTACTCTTTACTTTCTTACTTTTAGTCGTTTTACTTGTTGATGTCGATGCGATTTGAACCGCATTTTTATCTACCTTTTTGCGCTTTCCTTTATTTTTATTTGTCGCTTTCGCCTTTTTTTTAACGCTGCCACTCACTACTTGTTTTTTGCTTTTACGCTTTTTAGTCGGCGTAACATCCTTATCATTTTTATCATTTAGCTGTTTAGCCTTAGTTTTTGCGGTTTTACCTTGACGCTTAGGCTTATTATTACTACTGACCAAGGCAAAATCAATTTTTCTTTCTTCAGGATTAACATTTTCTACTTTAACGCTAACTTTATCACCTAAACGGTAACTGTAATGGGTATTTTCACCAATTAAACGATTTCGAGATGCGTCATAAATATAATAATCATTTTCAAGCGATGAAACATGTACCAGACCGTCTATAAACAGATCATCTAATCTGACAAAAAACCCGAAGTTCACAACACTTGATATGGTACCATTAAAGACTTCACCCACATGATCTTGCATATAATCACACTTGAGCCAATCAACCACATCACGCACAGCCTCATCGGCTCGACGTTCAGTCAGTGAACAATGTTCGCCAAAATAGAGCATTTCGTTAATGGTATAACGATGCCCTCCAGTCTTACTGGTTTTATGCTGTTCATTAGCTAATATCCACTTAATGGTTCGATGTAACAGTAAATCTGGGTAACGTCGAATTGGCGAGGTAAAATGACCATACTCTTCAAGTGCAAGCCCAAAATGCCCCCGATTTTCTGGATCATAAATCGCTTGTTTCATCGAACGTAAAATAACTGTCTGTAACATGTCACTATCAATACGCTCTTCAATCGCTAGCATCAACTCGGCAATATCTTTTGATTTTGGGTTAACACCGCCACCTAACGATAATCCTAGTTCTTGTAAGATGCTACGTAAGTTATTCATTCGCTCTTCATCTGGGCGATCATGAACACGAAACAAAGCAGGTACATCGGCCTCAATCACCAGTTTTGCCGCTGCAACATTAGCTAAAATCATACACTCTTCAATAATCTTATGTGCATCATTACGTTGCGCTAACTCAATACTTTCGATCCGTTTATCAGCATTGAAAATAAATTTCGGTTCTTCCGATTCAAAACCAATCGCTCCACGAGCAATTCGTGACTTATCCAATATTTTGTATAAGCCATATAGGTTTTCTAAATGTGGCACTAAATCATGGTAATGTTGACGTAGTTCTTTATCACCGTCTAAAATTTTTGCAACTTTCGTGTAAGTCAATCTGGCATGTGAATTCATCACAGCGTCGTAAAATTGATAACCAGTCAAACGGCCTTTGTTTGATACGGTCATTTCACAAACTAAACATAGTCTATCTACCTGTGGATTAAGCGAACAAAGTCCATTTGATAAAGCTTCAGGCAACATCGGCACGACACGAGAAGGAAAATAGACTGATGTACCGCGTAAGCAGGCTTCTTTATCTAGTGCTTTATCGGGTCTGACGTAATAACTGACATCAGCTATTGCCACCCATAATCGGTAACCTCCACCACGATTTTTTTGGCAATACACGGCATCATCAAAATCACGTGCATCTTCACCATCAATGGTAACTAAAGGTAGATCCCGTAAATCTTTACGCCCTTTTTTGGCTTTTTCGGGCACTTCATCACCGAATTTATTCAGCTCTTTTTCAACAGCTTTAGGAAATTCATATGGGATTTCATGATTACGAAGGGCAATATCTATGGCTAAGTTAGTCCCCATGTTTTCACCAAGGACTTCTTTAATGACACCGACTGCTTTTTGACGACGTTCAGGGCGTTGTTGTAACTCAACAACGACGACCGTTCCCATGCGTACTGTGCGTTTCGGTTTACCAGTGATTAAAATATCGAAATTTAAGCGACTATCATCAGGCACCACAAATCCAACGCCTTGTTCAATAAAGTAGCGACCAACAATTAAATTACTGCGAGGCTCTAAAATACGCACAACACGTGCTTCTGTTTTTCCACGATATTGATTACTCAGTGGTTGGGCTAAAATCACATCACCTTGTAAGACTTTTTTCATCTGTTCTGGCGATAAAAAGTAATCTTCAGGTTTTCCTTCAACACGTAAAAAGCCAAAACCATCACGATGAGCAATCACCTTCCCCTTAACCATATCTAACTTTTCAGGCAATGCATAACATTTACGGCGTGTAAACACGACTTGACCATCGCGTTCCATTGCACGTAAGCGACGATGTAGTGCTTCTTTTTGTTCTTCATTTTTAATAGAAACGGCTTGGGCAATTTTTTCTAAATTAGCAGGCTTCGCCTCTTTGGTTAGGTAATCTAATATTAATTCGCGACTGGCTATCGGGGAATCATATTTTTGTGCTTCTCGTTCATAAAATGGATCGTTTATCATAAGGAATATCCAGAGATCATATTTAATCGGTAGCATAACATAGAGTTATGTAACTTAAAATAAACATTCCTTTTTACTACTAATCTTTATCGATATAATTTACATAGCTAAACAAAACTGAATTATTAACATCAAAACCGAATCTAATTCGGCATTTTGAAGTCCATAAATGATATAAATTCAATCTTTTACTCATCTATTTAGTGTTTTTTCACGCTCAATAGCTCGATAACCGATATCATGACGGTAAAAACAGCCATGCCAATGGATTTTATCAACTTGTTGATAAGCACGTTGCTGAGCTTCCAATACTGTATCGCCTAAAGCGGTGACACAAAGCACACGACCACCGTTAGTTAACACATGCCCTTTTTCAAAACTGGTACCTGCATGGAACACTTTACAATTAGATGTTGATTCGGTAGGTAAACCCATGATTGTATCTTGGGTATTATATTCACCCGGATAACCACCAGCAGCCATAACGACACCTAATGCAGGTCTTCGATCCCAGTTGGATTTAACCGTACTTAATTGACCATTTACCGCCGCCAAACATAACTCAATCAAGTCTGATTGCATACGCATCATAATGGGTTGGGTTTCGGGATCGCCAAAACGACAATTAAATTCAATCACTTTAGGATTACCCTGTTTATCAATCATTAAGCCTGCATACAAAAAACCAACATAAACATTGCCTTCTTGAGCCATGCCATTTACGGTTGGATAGATAATTTGTTCCATAACTTTGGTAAATACCTCATCTGTCACAACAGGTGCTGGAGAGTAAGCGCCCATTCCCCCCGTATTTAAACCCGTATCACCGTCACCGACTCGCTTGTGATCTTGACTTGTTGCCATTGGCTCGACATGCTTGCCATCAACCATGACAATAAAACTAGCTTCTTCGCCCATTAAAAATTCTTCGATAACCACTCGATGACCCGCATCACCAAATGCATTACCCGCTAGCATATCGCGTACAGCATTTTCAGCTTCTTCAAGGGTCATGGCGACAATAACCCCTTTACCGGCCGCTAGCCCGTCGGCTTTAATCACAATGGGAGCGCATTTTTCACGTATATAGGCAATGGCAGGATCAATTTCAGTAAAAGTTTGATATTCAGCTGTGGGGATTTGGTGACGCGCTAAAAAATCTTTAGTAAAAGCTTTAGAACCTTCTAGCTGAGCTGCCGATTTAGTTGGCCCAAAAATATTTAATCCGGCTTTTTGAAAACTATCAACAACACCAAGTACTAATGGGACTTCAGGCCCCACTATGGTTAAATCAATTTGCTGTTGCTGGGCAAAATTAAGTAATCCACTAATATCATTTGCTTTGATATTAATATTTTCTAAATTAGGCTCAAGTGCTGTACCTGCATTACCCGGTGCGACAAAAACTTTTGTAACCAAGGGGGACTGTGCCGCTTTCCATGCCAAAGCATGCTCACGACCACCATTACCAATAACCAATACTTTCATACCCATTCCTTTAATTTGTTCTTAACTGACATTTATATTATACGATCAATGTCTAAAATGACGCATATTAGTAAAAATCATTGCAATATTATGTTCATTAGCAGCTTGAATAACCTCATCATCACGGATAGAACCACCTGGCTGAATGACACAAGTTACCCCGACTTTAGCCGCAGCATCAATGCCGTCTCTGAATGGAAAAAATGCATCAGATGCGACCACACAGCCCGCTACTTCTAAATTTTCATCTTTCGCTTTTATACCGGCTATTTTAGCCGAATACACACGACTCATTTGTCCTGCTCCAATTCCAATGGTCATGTTGTCTTTGGCATAAACAATAGCATTGGATTTAACAAACTTAGCCACTTTCCAGCAAAACAGTGCATCAGATAGTTCTTTTTTAGTTGGTTGCCGTTTGGTCACCACTGTCAATTGATTTTCGGTGACCATACTTAAGTCATGTTCTTGAACTAACAGTCCACCATTTACTCGCTTAAAATCTAAACGACTATTCAATGATTGCGACCATTGACCACATGCTAATACCCGTACATTTTTTTTTGTCTGCATTATGGCAAGTGCATCTTCATTAATTGACGGTGCTATAATCACTTCTACAAATTGGTTTTCTACAATTCTGGTTGCCGTTTTTGCATCTAAAGGACGATTAAAAGCAATAATCCCACCAAAAGCAGACGTTGGATCGGTTTTAAACGCATTTAAGTAAGCATTCAAAAGGGTGTCACTCACAGCCACTCCGCAAGGATTAGCGTGTTTGACAATCACACACGCTGGCTCATCAAAGGATTTAACGCATTCAAGTGCTGCATCCGCATCCGCAATATTGTTATAAGAAAGTGCCTTACCTTGTAATTGTTTAGCTGTCGCAATCGATGCGTCGTTTATATCTTCATCAATATAAAAAGCTGCTTTTTGATGTGCATTTTCACCATAACGCATATCCTGCTTTTTGATAAATTGAAGATTCAATGTTCGTGGAAATTGTCCAGACACTTTATCGGTTTCACCATAATAAGGCGGCACTAACTGCCCAAAATAGTTGGCAATCATACCATCATATTTTGCTGTGTGTTCAAAAGCTTTAATCGCCAAATTGAAACGATATGAGTAGCTCAGGGAATTGTGTTGCTGATCCATCAATTCAATAATGGTCGCATAATCATTGTAATCAACAACAATAGCGACATCTTGATGATTTTTAGCCGCGGCACGTACCATGGTGGGGCCACCAATATCAATATTTTCAACGGCATCTTCTAAACGGCAATCTGATTTAGCGACGGTGTCAGCAAAGGGATACAAGTTAACCACGACCATATCAATCGGTGCAATTTGATGTTGATGCATCACATCATCATCTAAACCTCGCCGCCCTAAAATTCCACCATGAATTTTAGGATGAAGCGTTTTGACTCTTCCCTCCATCATCTCAGGAAATCCGGTATAGTCTGAAACCTCAATGACGGGAATATTGTGTTTCATAAGCAATTTAGCGGTACCGCCCGTAGAAAGAAGTTCAACGTTTCGTTGATGAAGAGCTTGGGCAAATTCGATAATACCGGTTTTGTCAGATACGCTAAGTAAAGCGCGATGAATAGGTCGAAACTGCTGCATGATGGGGCTCCGAAGTTAATACTTTAAATCCAAATCAATTGAATCGGTATTATATAGAAAAGCATCATCGATGTTTAGTGATTAGTTTATATTCTGATAAATTTAATTATATCCTGCAAAGCGAATCTAACATTTTAAGCCTAGCATATGGAGCATTTGAAAATTTCACTTTGAAAAATAGAACAAGCTTTTTTAGCTATAAAAGTGATCTGATTTTAAAAAATAAAAAGTATTGTTTGATTGGTAGTAACCGAAAAATTGATAAATAGGTAGTTTTAATGTATTCCTATCGCAATAAAATTTATTTGGTTAAAAAATGAGTTATTAATGAAGCGGCATAACCTAAACTAAATTGATAACTCATTAAATAACCAAGCAATAAGGTTTAATCGTCACTATAGCCAAGACTGCGTAATGCACGCTCGTCATCAGCCCAACCTGCTTTGACTTTAACCCATAACTCTAAATGAACTTTAGTATCAAAAAAAGATTGCATATCTTTACGAGCTTCAATCCCAATTTTTTTGATCTTTTCACCTTTATTGCCAATGACCATTTTCTTTTGACCATCACGTTCGACTAATATCAACCCATTGATTCGATACATGCCTGTACGTTCATCAACTTTAAATTGTTCGATTTCAACGGTTACCGAATAAGGCAATTCATCGCCTAAAAAACGCATTAATTTTTCACGAATGATTTCCGATGCCATGAAACGTTGCGATCGGTCAGTAATGTAATCTTCTGGAAAATGGTGTTCCCCAACCGGTAAATGTTTTTTCACAATATCTTTGATGATATCAATACCTTCACCTTTTTCAGCGCTAATTGGTACGACGTCAAGAAAATTGACTTTTTGACTGATTTCTTGAATATGAGGTAACAATTGGGTTTTATCGGTAACATTATCAATTTTATTGATCACTAATAAGACCGGCGACTTACAATCTTTCAATTTGTTAGCAACCATTTCGTCATCATCGGTCCAGTGCGTACCTTCAACGACAAAAATCACCAACTCTACATCACCAATAGAGCTACTTGCCGCTCGATTCATAAGGCGGTTAATCGCTCTTTTTTCTTCAATGTGAAGACCGGGTGTATCGATATAAATTATTTGGTCATTACCTTGAGTATCAATGCCCACAATACGATGACGTGTTGTTTGAGCTTTACGCGAGGTAATAGAAACTTTTTGACCTAATAATTGATTTAATAAAGTTGATTTGCCGACGTTTGGTCGACCTACGATGGCAACGAATCCACAATGTTGTGTTGTTTCTGTCATTTTATACCTAATTGATTGAGTGCTTGTTGAGCAGCAGCTTGTTCGGCTTTACGGCGACTAAGTCCTCGCCCTAAATACTGATGATCATCATTTTCAAGTTTGCATTGAATCAAAAATTCTTGCTCGTGTTTATCACCTGTGACTTCGAGGATCAAATAACAGGGACGTTCTTGATGTATCCCTTGCAAGTATTCTTGAAGTCTTGTTTTCGCATCTTTTTGTTTCACACCCGGTTTAATTTCTGCTAACCGGCTCTGATACCAAGACAGTATTAACCGCCTGACATTTTCAATATTACTATCTAAATAGATCGCACCAATAATGGCTTCAACTGCATCAGCGATAATTGATTCCCGACGAAAACCACCGCTTTTTAATTCACCTTGTCCTAAGGTCAGATAATTTCCTAAATTGAATGCTTTACCTATTTCAGCCAATGTTGTGCCACAAACTAAGCTTGCTCGCATCTGACTTAAATCGCCTTCATCTTGCTGCTTAAATCGATGAAAAAGATCGTCTGCAATGGCAAAGCTTAAAATAGAATCGCCTAGAAACTCTAGGCGTTCGTTATGTCGTTTATTCGCACTTCGATGAGTTAAGGCTAATTCAAGTAACGAAAGGTTTTGAAACTGATAGCCAATCGACTGTTGCAAAGATTTTAAATTTTTAATACTCATGGCGACTAGTGTATGCCTCCAATACGGCTAAAGCGAATCCCCGTAGGCCATTCATCGGGTTGTTTTTCAAAGCTAATCCATATTGCTGTCGCTTTACCAACGAAGTTTGATTCAGGCACGAATCCGAAATAACGGCTGTCGCCACTGTTATCACGATTATCACCCATCATAAAGTAATTGCCTTCCGGTACAACCCAAGTCGCAAGCGGTTGTCCATTTTGATGGAAGAAGTATTCTGGTTTTTCAATTATGTTTTCCGTTGTTAAAATATCGTGTGGTTTATCACCCAGTGTTTCTTGCTGTATGTTTATATTTAATGATTCGACAGAGTTTGAATCAGCAATCCCTTTTTCTTTATACTGTTCTAAAGTATAAAAATTAGGCCCTGATTTGAATTGCTGATAAACTTGTTTCCAATTACTTAATTTTGGTTCACTGTAATGTAAATCCAGTGGTTGCGTTTTTTGCCCTACACAGTTGGTATCACTACTTTGGCAAGCAGGATAAATAAAGAGTTTTTTGTCTTGAACTGAGTAAACAATTTTATCACCAGGCAAGCCAACTACACGCTTAATTAAATCAATTTTTGAACCATCTGGGTGTTTAAAAACGGCAACATCTCCGCGTTTAGGGTGCCCTGTCGATATAATGACCGTATTAGTAATGGGATCACGCAATCCATAAGAATATTTCTGAACAGCAATAAAATCACCAATCAAAAGTGTCTGCATCATCGAACCAGACGGAATCTGAAACGGTTCATATAGAAACGAGCGGATGAAAAATACAACAAAAAGAACAGGGAAAAATGAGGCTAAATTCTCTACCCAACCTTTTGGTTTACCGACTTGAGCCAGCACTTTTCCATCGATTTCACCATTGCATTGTTTACGGACTTCCTCAACTTTACGCTGTCTTGCAGGCTTCCAGCGGTATTTTTCTAAAAACCAAAAGATACCTGTTATCAATGTTGCTATTGTTAATATGATGGCGAATGTATTAGCCATTTTTTTTCCTCTTTTACTGGTTAATCTTTACCGACATGTAAAATAGCTAAAAACGCTTCTTGTGGTAATTCAACATTACCCACTTGTTTCATGCGTTTTTTACCCTCTTTTTGTTTTTGTAAAAGTTTTTTCTTACGACTAACATCACCACCATAACATTTTGCTAATACATTTTTACGTAATTGCTTAACGGTCGAACGCGCAATGATATGATTTCCGATTGCTGCTTGAATAGCAATATCAAATTGTTGACGTGGAATTAAATCTTTCATTTTTTCAACTAATTCGCGACCACGGTAAGGTGCATTGTCCTTATGAGTGATTAACGCTAACGCATCAACACGTTCTCCGTTAATAAGTACATCTAACCTGACCATATCGGCAACTTGGAAACGTTTGAAACTATAATCCAATGAAGCATAACCACGAGAAGTTGACTTTAATTTATCAAAGAAATCTAAGACCACTTCAGTCATAGGGATTTCATAGGTTAGCGCCACCTGATTTCCATGATAAACCATATGCGTTTGTACTCCACGCTTTTCAACACAAAGTGTAATAACATTGCCAAGATAAGTCTGTGGTACCAAAATGTTACACTCGGCAATAGGCTCACGCAATTCTTGAATATTGTTAACAGCAGGTAGTTTAGCAGGGCTGTCAACATAGATTATCTCGTTTGACGTTGTCAGCACTTCGTAAACTACTGTTGGCGCTGTCGTAATCAAATCTAAGTTGTATTCACGCTCTAACCGCTCTTGAATGATTTCCATGTGTAATAATCCAAGGAAACCACAACGGAAACCAAACCCTAATGCACCTGAGTTTTCTGGTTCATAAAATAGCGATGCATCATTTAGGCTTAATTTTCCAAGTGCATCACGAAAGGCTTCATAATCATCCGAACTAGTCGGGAATAACCCAGCATAAACCTGGGGTTTTACTTTTTTGAACCCCGGTAATGGGTTTTCTGCTGGCGTTTTAGCAGAAGTTAATGTATCACCAACAGGAGCCCCTAAAATATCTTTAATTGCACAGACAACCCAACCTACTTCACCACATTGTAAACAGGTTTTGTCGACTTGTTTTGGGGTAAATATTCCAAGGCGATCAACATTGTAAGTCATTCCTGTGCTCATCACTTTGATTTTATCCCCTTTCTTTAATTCACCATTTTTAATGCGAATTAAAGACACAACACCAAGATAATTATCAAACCATGAATCAATTATCAATGCCTGCAAAGGTGCATTTGAATCGCCTTCAGGTGGCGGAATATCATTAACCAATTGTTCGAGTACATCAATAACCCCCACACCTGTTTTTGCTGAACAGCGAACAGCATTAGAGGCATCAATACCAACAATATCTTCGATTTCTTCTGCCACACGTTCCGGCTCAGCAGCGGGCAAATCAATTTTATTTAGCACTGGGACAACTTCAAGATTCATATCTAAAGCGGTATAACAGTTTGCCAGAGTTTGTGCTTCAACGCCTTGACCTGCATCAACCACTAACAACGCCCCTTCACAAGCCGCTAACGATCGCGATACTTCGTAAGAGAAGTCAACATGACCGGGGGTGTCAATAAAATTAAGCTGATATGTCTCACCATTTTTTGCATGATAATCGAGAGTAACACTTTGTGCTTTAATTGTTATACCACGTTCACGTTCAAGATCCATTGAATCTAAAACTTGTGCTGCCATTTCACGATCAGACAGACCTCCACAAATTTGTATGATGCGGTCTGAAAGTGTAGATTTACCATGGTCAATATGAGCAATAATTGAAAAATTGCGGATATTTTTATTCATATCAATAAATTATATTTTGTATTTTAGTTGTAAACAATTAACTATTTAAATACCGAATAGTGATAAACAGTATCTCATAATAATTATAAAGCTAGAAAGAGTAGCATTTTACACATTTATCACTGCTAAGCATAGCGTTATCGAGAAGTTAACCACTATTTCTCAATAATATTTTGTGCAATACGTTCTATAGTCGTTCGCGGTAGATTACCAATAATGATAATATTCTTTTTAGCAATATTGGTTGAAAAAATGGTTCGTCCACCTTGTTGGATAAACTGATTAGCCTGATTTGCTTTTTCGGAAGAAACATTGACCGTAAATGAAAAAACGCCATCTGAAAAAAGCTTTGTGGCTATATCTGAATTATAAAAATTGACATTATATGCTGCCACTTCTTTAAATCCTTTAGGTAGCCATGCTAATCGCCATGAATCGAGTACGTTTTCTTGTTTTTCAATAGATAATAAAATAGGGTAGCTTCGAGTTTCGATGTATTCCTTTACTGCTTTTTTATCAAAATTTTCGTCGAGATCGACTACCTTAAGTTGGCTGATAATTTCGCTATGTTGATCTAATAAATCTATACGAATCGGTAGGTAAATTTCATCATCAACCCAAATAACATAGCTATAACGATCTTTATCTTTTGCGACCATTTTAACCAATTGTACGCTACGATTTGCTGTCCGTGTTTTTCCTAATAAAGTAAAGTCATATACATCGGTAAGTTCATTAAAATCGTTATATATGATATCTGGGAAAGCCTCAACAATTCGTGAACTGCTTATCGAAAAAGACTCGCTATCCGGTTGGAAGTAGCTAATGACGTTTTCATGTAAAATAATTTCTCTCGCAGCACCTTCAAGATAAAGTAACAACGCTTTGACATCTTTTTTATTTTCCGCACCTAAATGCGTATATTCATATGTGGTAACGTATTGATTTTTATCTTGTGATAAGAAGTGAATTTGATAATCTTGAGTTTGCACTGCCTTGCTCATTTTATTAAGCAGAGCGACAGGATCATTATTTTCACTAGCTTGAATTGACAGGGACAATAACAGAAAAAACAGACTAGCAAATATATAGCTACTCTGTTTTATCATTGTTTGGAAATTTGAATAAAATTTTAATTTCATTTCGGATTACTGAGCATTTAACCTTTTTTGCAGTTCATAATCTTGTACAAGTAATCTGATTTTATCATATTGTCTTTTTTCTAAAAGTTGCTGATCATTCTGTTGCTGTAGTCCTCCAACAGGCGCAACATTGACACCAACAGGGATGGTATTTAAAGTTGGGATATTACTATCACTATCAGATTGACGTTGTTGATATTGTACACCCGCAATAATCGCTAAAGTAACGCAAGCAGCAAGACCAACTTGACTGACTTTTGCCATGACGTCTTTGAGACGAATCCAAATAAGATTTTGTTTATTTGGTCGCGATATTTCATCCTGATTAGGTTGATTGGTTAATTTGTTATAGATATCTTCTTTAGCAATGGCGTTTGCCACTTGTTTAGAAATATCCAAAGTTAATGCGCTACTATGCAAGTCACCACGCATTGCTTCTCTGGCAATATGATAGCGATGCCAACATGATTGAAGGCTTTCATCATTTGATATTTCATCAATGAAATGATCACTTGTAAACTCGCCATCCATAAGCAATGAAAGTTGCTCTTTCTGTTCAATTCGCATAGTAGATACCTTAAATTTATGACTACTCATTATCATTTTGTATTCAACCAATTAATGGTTTTAATTTTTCATCAATCGCATCTCTTGCTCTAAAAATGCGTGATCTCACTGTTCCAACCGGCGTATCCATTATTTCTGCAATCTCCTCATAACTTAAACCATCAATTTCACGTAATGTAATTGCTATTCTTAAATCATCAGGAAGCGCATCAATTGCTTCAAATACGGCTTTTTTAACTTCATCAGAAAGCGCTAAATTCTCAGGATTATCAAGATCCCTGAGCGAATCAGCTCCTTCATAACTTTCCGCCTCGCTTGCATCAATATCCGATGAAGGTGGTCTTCGACCTTGAGACGTTAAATAATTCTTTGCTGTGTTAACCGCTATGCGGTATAACCATGTGTAAAAAACACTTTCCCCTTTAAATAAGCTTAACGAACGATAAGCTTTGATAAAGGTTTCTTGTACAACATCTGGCACTTCAGAAGCGAGTACATAACGAGAAACCAAGTGAGACAATTTATTTTGATAACGAACCACAAGTAAATTGAACGCATTTTTATCTCCGTTTAATACACGGTCAACTAAAACTTGGTCTGTTACTTGCTCCCCCATTAAAGGCCATTCCTCATTATGTTAATAACTGTTGCTCGGCCAAAACGCTGCACTCACACAGTTAGATTCTTAAATTAAAAAAAAGTTCCATTATTTTAATAGAAATTTTATTTTGGGATCTATTAATAATTAGATTAAAGTTTTTTAAAATTAAAACCAGTTGATTTATTTAACTATTTTTCATAACACTATTGTGTAATGATATTTTAAATAATGCTAATTTAATAAAAAGATCTCACGCTTACCAGCATCATTATAGGTGATTTGGTAGAATTGAGGTAGATTAAAATTGACTGAACTACTCGTTTTAAAGGTAAAACGATCATCGGATAGCACATAAAAATCATTTATATCTTTAACCATACTCTCCTTTGTGCCGTTGCAATTACGGTAAATTTCTATTTGGTTATTTTCATTCAAAATGTAAAGATCGAATCCTGAATCGGTATCTTCAAAGAAGAATTGGATGATTCCCTCATAGGCAACACTGTCAATTTCTTTTGGTAACTCATTTGTTTGATCCAAAATATTTAACGGGCGACCTTGTACTTTATTGTTCGATACTGCCCCATAAAAATCGATTGCATTATCAAACTGATGAAAAGAGACCCCTAACCTTTCAAAAAAGAGATACCATGAAGAACCACCTATCCGTAATGGTTTAACCTGTGTCGAATTATTTTGTGTCGTGGTTAATCGTAATTCTATACACTCATCCATTAATGTTTTCATTTGTTGCTTAATTTCATTACCTAAATATTTACTGTAGCAAAAAATTTCCATAGGATTAGGTAAATCCGCATCTTTGTGCATGCGATTTAATAACGTTTTAATCGCTTCCAGTACGCACAACGCTCCGCTAAAATGTAGTACACGTATTTCATTCCATGAATTGCGATAAAGCAAATCAACCGATCCCACTAAACTTAACTCTTTTTTTCCGTAATTTAACACATTGTTGCTAAACTCAAATTCAAAATCTAGATTAGTACTAGGATCATCTTCAAGATTTAACATGATTGCTAAATGACGAATTTCACAAGGCCCATATAACTGTTCTTCCGTCACCTTTGGAATTTCTATAGGAAAATATTCTTTTAAGTTTTCAATTAATTTATTGATTTTCGAGTTATCTCTTTTTTCACCGTCATGACAGTAAAATTGAGTTTTATCTGAGATTAAGCCATTAAAATAACACCAACCGACTAGTTTAACCAGATATTTACTATATTCTAAATATTGATGACCTGAAATTGAGTTTAATACCGGTTTTTGATTATACACATACCAACCGGCACGATTAATTCTATCTTCTTTTACGTGGATAAACGTTAATGCTTGTTCTTGCAAATTATTAGCAATATTTAACTTTAACGTCGTTATTTTTCCGGGTAATACTTCAAAAGAAGCATAAAGCTTGCGAGTTAAAATTGCCATATCTTGTGGACTAATGAGAGAATCCAAATTATTACGGCGCCCAAAATTAAGTAAATTTCGGTATCCTGTCATCATGGTTTGCAGTAATATTTCATGCATTTCTCGAACTTGCTCTATCTTCCAAGTATGACTCGCATCCAATTTAGCTAAACGCTCTGACGTCCAGCCCCACTCTTTTACCAGATCATTCAAAACGTCCCGACGCCATGAAACAGCTTTTTTTGTTTGAGAAAGTTTTTCGTTTACTTTTAGATAAAAACAGATTCTGATCAGATCCAGCCTTTCAAAATCTTTAATCTCGATTAAATATTGAGTGATCCTATCTAAAAGCATATAGTAAGAATCTAAATTTATTCCCTTTTGAGTTAGCGATTTTTGGATACATTCTCGCATTTCATAAGCTATGGGGCTATTTTGCGGATATATCCAAGAATAAGCTTCTAGTAGCAACGTTTTGAGCACCGCTTTAAAAGGAGAATCGATACTTTTGTAGAGTTGCCATAAACTGGCTCCAAAATACTCTTCAGCAGAAAGACCTGTTAAAGGTCCAAAATCGATCCACTCTTCCCGCTTAATTAGCTTTGAATCAACCAAAGCATTCACACACTGTTCATAAGTCGAATAGCTAACGTTATTCACGGTGAAGTTATAGGGCACCACAAACCATAACAGATATTTTCCTGCTAATAGTGTGGCTGTTCGATAAAATTCCTCAAGTAATAAAATGTGTTGCGCAGAACCGCAATTTTCCCCCATTAAACATTCATGATGTTTATTGATGAAGCGATCCACATCAACGACAAATAAGGTTAATTTTACATTTTGTTCTTTAGCCCAATTTTCGACTAAACGACATTTTTCAATTAAGGCTTGCTTTCTTTTTTCGGATAAATTATTTTCAATACAAAGCCAAATATCTAAATCGGATTCGACTGATTGTCCAATGGAACATGTACTACCCATGGAGTAGAGTGCCGATATTTCGGGATTGTTCACATTTGGAATAGCCTCAAATTCAAAACAGTTCTTGAGTTGCGAACAAATCTCATCGGTTGTCTGGTAATAAGCGATTCCTGATGGAGTATCTTCAGCAAGATAGCCGGGCAATTTAGGGTGATGAAAATGAAAAATGGCGGGTAGCAAAGAAAATACACGTTGAAACTCAATTGACATCCCAGTCAAAGCACGTTCATGTTTTAGATGGACAAGATCTTTAAGTTCTTTTTTTATGTTATTAATATAATATAGCATAACTTTATCTGGATGAAACACGTGTACTACTAACGGACTGCCTCAATCTAACATTTTATGAGTAGAAGGTAAATAGAATAAAAAATATAAAAATTTGTTAAGTGAACTATTATGATAACAATAGAAAAAATTACGAATCAATTTAAAACAAATAGTAACGCGAGCTCGATTGATAACAAAGCTGCAGTACTTTTACCCATTATTAACGATGGCAAACAACCTCAATTGTTATTTCAGGTCAGATCGAACAAACTTAAATGGCAACCAGGCGATATCTGTTTTCCTGGCGGTCGGGTAGAATTGACTGACTTAGATCCAGAATATACCGCAAAAAGAGAAACATTTGAAGAATTAGGTATCCCAATGAGTCAAATGACTATTTTAGGAAAAATGCCTAAATTTATCGCCACATTGGGGCTAGTCATTTATCCGTTTGTTGCAAAAATAGATTCCCTTGATAATTTACAGCTTAATCGGGATGAGGTCGAACAAATATTTACCGTACCGATTGATTGGTTTATTGAAAATCCCCCGCAACAAGCTGTAATGCTAATCGGGCATAAACCATCAGATAACTTTCCTTTTCATCTATTACCAAATATCCGCTCTGACTGGCAAAAAAGATCGGAGCATAATATCTTGTATTATTCATATAATAATCGTATTATTTGGGGATTAACTGCCCAAATTTTATCTAATTTTATCAATACAATTAGTCGTTAGTTAAAATGGATAACTCGAAACCAATTTAATTATTCATTTAATTAAAGCTTTTTTTGTAGCAATTTGTAGTAATTTTAGCAATTAATGCTAAACAATATGTCCATGTAACAAAAAATCCTTGAGAATCACTCAGTAAATATTTTAAATAGATAGCGTTGTTTAATTTATCTCTCGTTAACAACTTTACGTCTGAACACTTTTGAAAGTTAAAAAAAGACAACATCTGAGAGCTACTTAAGATTTCTACACTCTCTATTAAAGATTTCATCTCTACCCATTGAATAATTGTTAAACATTGATTATTAATTTCAATCATTTAAAAAATAAGGGTATTATCATGAAACGTTTCAATAAATCATCGATCGCATTAGCTGTAGTATTATCGTTACCGTTCGTTAGTGTTTATGCTGCCTTACCTTTAACCGATGAAGAAAGTAGTAATTTAATTCCAATGAAAGAGATTTCGGTAACAGGTAATTATTTGCAAGCGCAAAATGCGGAAGATGATATTTCAAAAGCAGCCGATGAAGCTGGAGCTAAGTATTATCATATTAAAGCACTTGAAGCGGCAGAAACATCAAGCTCAGCTGATTCTGCTATTGTCTATGCTGATATTTATCAATCTAATGCACCGATTGCATTAAATAAAGAAGAAACAACTTATAATGGTATAGTTGCTTATGAACGTAACAAAGCACTTTATTATTTGCCATTTGAAGTTGTCAAATTTAAAGGAAGTTTTAACAACACATCTGAAATCACCACTGAAGCAAGTAAAATCGCAGCAGATAAAGATGCTTATGCATTTTATATCAGCTCTATCGAGCCTTCTAATCTAAAAAATCAATCTCAAGATGTTGAAGTGGCTTTATATAAAAAAGATGCGCCAGTAAGAGATTATATCGTTACCAAAGCAATTGAAGGTGAAGATGCTTATGAAATCAGTAGTGATGCATTTAAAACGATGAAACCTTATACCACAATTGTTTTCCATGGCGTCTTTAACAACACTACTGAAATAAGTGCTGCTGCACAGAAACATGCAATTGCAAATGGCGCTCAATTTTATTACGTGAAAGAGGTATCAACCAACCCAGCCAATACAGCACAAACAGTTTATGTTAATTTATATAAATAAAATATCTTAATTGCATTTTCCACGTGTTAGAGAACTCAATCACTTTAACCCGTGGAAAACATAAAATCTTACAATACTTAAATAGTGAATAATGCTGTTTAAATAGCCAACCTTTATCTGTTTAATAATTTATTTGTTAAAAACATATATCTAAATTCATTACAAAACATAATTTTAAGAAACACCTGATTTTTCTCATTTTCAATCACTGCATTAAAACGGTTGGGAAACGTATGTTATTAAAAAATGTTAGGATTAAACGATATATCAATGTTACGAAAAAAATATTAAAACACAGTTCTTTTGTCATCATTTTTGTTAGTTCAACAACTGATGCACTCAGTGCTAAAACAGCGCAAGTTATTCAAGGCACTGCGCCTTATTTTACTCAAGCTGACAAAGTAGGGGTTGAAGGTGCTCGTGATTACGATAAAGCAAATTTTATTTATTTTGGTGTTAAATTCAAAGGTGCAACATATTCGGGAATGAATGATCTAAACATGGCGATAAAACAATCTGGATTTTCCGCCGTCGATCCAAACACAACCACACCCAATCAACTGTTAGCGCTATTAAAATCCAGTTATGGATTAGAGGGGACTATACTTCCGTTTAACCCTTTGTTAGTTGCCGATGATAGGAATAATGTTGCTGATGATGAAGGTGATATTCCAATTAAAATAAATCCTCCTGATGCAGGATTAAAAATCGATTGGTTTTATCGCTCTATCAATCAATCTTTTTTGTTGCTGGAATCAGATAGAAATAGAACTTTTTGTGAATTGGCTCGATTAGGTTGGAATCCCTATATTCGAATATCAGGCCCTGTTGTTTTAGTGACCGAATTTGGAGAACCAAACTTCAGAGTTTATGCATCGCCTAAACGGGACTTTTTTATTTATAATGCAATTAGACCCACCGTATGTGCAGCCAAACCTTCTATTGCTTACTCATTTGTTTTTGAAGGTCGGGATTATACAGGAGACTGGGCTAAACTAACTTGGGGTGAAAATAATGAATACACGTATGACTCTGGTCTGGTTAATAAGGTGCGTTCAAAAGGTTTTCCAACAACTGGGTTTGACCATGCTCAATTCACCATGTCTTTTGCAGGTGTTCCATTTGATTTATCCACCATTTCAACATCGACAAATTCAAATGGTGTAAATCTGACAACTAATCTTCTTAAAAACAATGATATTGATGACTACTTAGTTAATACTTCTCTGCAATTTCATTTATCCGGAAAAGCGACCGACAAGCCTACTTTTTCAATCAAGTCCAATGGGAGCGAAATATACACTTTTACAATTAATAAATGGTTTGCTACGTCTGATTTAAATGCAACCACTTATGACCAAAGTGCACAAGCTTGCCAAGGCAATTATGTTGTTCCAACGATTGAAGACTTTACCAATAGTGATCAAACAATCATCACTTCTGGAGCATGTAAATCAGATAACAATTCTAACAATTGTTTGGCAATCAAGAGTAACCATTATTATCGAAAAGTTGGAAAGAGTCTTTTTGCTGAATGGGGCGATATCACCAATGAACAAAACCAGTATTACCATGCTTATCCGGGTAATAACTTTCCTAAAAATATTTTATATTGGACATCGGAAGAAAGAGATACTAATCATCAATATGCAGTGGGGCCATCTATTGGTGCGATTGAATGGTTAGCGAAAGATGAACCGATCAATTTTGTTTGTGTGCTTAAATGATAACGCGTCTGTTCGAGGATTTTGCTGTAATCATACGCTTATTTGAACTGATGATTTAAAAAATAATAGTGATAAATTAATTTTTTTAAAATATAAAATATTGAAGTTTACTGAAGCGATGCCAATTTGAACAAAATTTATTGAAATTTAAATTTAGATCTTATTGGAAAATAGAAGCGATTGATTCTTTGTAATAAGAAAAGAAGAATAAATGGCTGGGGTACCAGGATTCGAACCTGGGCATGGCGGGATCAAAACCCGCTGCCTTACCGCTTGGCTATACCCCAATATTATTCAGGAAAAAGATATCTAGTGGTACGGGTAGTGAGATTTGAACTCGCACACCTTTTCGGAACTAGAACCTGAATCTAGCGCGTCTACCAATTCCGCCATACCCGTATTGGAATACTCAAGAAAGTAACAAACAGAGATAAAACAGATTAACTAATAGATATCAAAATATGCAGATTGGAATGGCTGGGGTACCAGGATTCGAACCTGGGCGTGGCGGGATCAAAACCCGCTGCCTTACCGCTTGGCTATACCCCAATAAAGGATAACATTAAGATTAAAATGGTGCGGGTGAAGGGACTTGAACCCCCACGCCTCGCGGCGCCAGAACCTAAATCTGGTGCGTCTACCAATTTCGCCACACCCGCATGATATACTTCCGGTAAAAGTATAACTTAATCTTAATGGTGGCTACGACGGGATTCGAACCTGTGACCCCATCATTATGAGTGATGTGCTCTAACCAGCTGAGCTACGTAGCCATTTCATTCGCAACGTCATAACCAACACTGCGAGGCGCATTATGCTTGTGTTGAGGCAAATCGTCAACCCTTTTTTTTAGATATTTTAAAAAAAAGTTATGATTGATTAAGTTGCAAGCGAATCCAGTTTAATATCACTTCAATTCGCCTTTTTTGCAACTCAAGATTAATGGATTGTCCAGTAAACCCTTGAGCAATAATTTCTTGCACATTCACACTATAGGCTAAATTATAAGCATGTTCAAGATATTGAGCTTGCGGATAAGTTGCGCTTTCATTGAAAGCTTCACTGGCAATAATCAATTGCTTTAAATGATGAGGATGACGCCAAACATCAATACCATTTAATAATTCTAAAATTTGTGAAGCGCTTTGCACTGTTATATGACTAACAACCTTTCTGTATTGTTGAACTATTTTGGCAATTTTAGAAAATGAAGTTGGTGCTTTTATCTGTTTACATAAACGTTCAACGGAATCTTTACTGATTAAATCACCACATAAAACGCCAAAACGCACAGTTAACTCATGGGTAAGATTTACTGATTTTTTTAAAGCATAGATTATATTGGTCGTTAACACTAATTCAGGAAATAAAATTTGAAGTGCTCCGCATTGCTCAAGGACTTGGAAATAAATTTGTGGATTTTCGCTGGCTAATGCTTTTTCCGTTTCTTTCCACACTCTTTCAGGAGTGAGATAGCTTATTTCGCCTATGGATATCATCTCTTTCATAAGATCCATTGTTTCTTGAGCGATTGTAAATCCTAAATGATGATACCGACCAGCAAAACGGGCTACGCGTAAAACACGTAAGGGATCTTCGCGAAAAGCACTTGAAACATGACGCAACAATCTTTGATTAATATCATCTACGCCATGGTAAGGATCGACAATATTCCCCTGCTCATCCATGGCAATAGCATTGATGGTGAGATCCCGACGAATTAAATCTTGTTCTAAGGTAATTTCTTTACTGAAATCACAAATAAAGCCACAATACCCTTTTCCTGATTTACGTTCAGTACGCGCTAAAGCATATTCTTCTTTCGTTTTTGGATGTAAAAATACCGGAAAGTCTCGACCGACTTGCTCAAAACCTAACGAAATAAGTTCTTCGGGGGTTGCGCCAACGACAACCCAATCTCGATCGAAAACTGGCAGACCTAATAATCTATCCCGAACTGCTCCACCAACAAGATAGACTTCACTCATCTAACGCATCCAACGGTCTTTTTTACTTCGGCGAGGCATAATAATAGGTAAAATAAGACCTAAGATAAGTCCACCACCTGCAACAAGACCACCATAAGTAAACCAAGTCACAATTAAGTCACGTCGCTTATCATCTACTTGATTTAACATTGAGTCTAACATTGCTGCTTGTTCTTTTACTTGTTTCTCCAATTCGATATTTTTATTTTTCAAGTTCTGAACTAATTCTTCTGAGGTTCGTAATTGTTGCACATAGTCGGTCACTAATTTCTGTTGATATTTATCCGCATTATCAACTTTATCTTTGTATTCGGCTATTTTAGCTTCCAAATAAGGAATACGCTCTTTAAGGCTTGGTGTATCGCTTAATTTATTGGTTTCGATCCATGCCACATTGCCACTTTTCAGCAGCAGCTTAGTGTATTTACCATCCGCACTTCTTTCAAGCGCATTGACTTTTGAACCACTTTTGATCGTATTTGTGAAAGCATGTTGTTGGCTAGGACCACGACGTAAGTAAACATCAACCTCATCAATAACATATTTATCAACAGCATTTGCACTAAAAGCAACTGCAATAAGAGAAATTAAGGTAAAAATATTTTGTTTCTTCATAAAATTTCAACTAATCATCCATAAATAATTACATAATAACATAAAAATTGGATATTTCGCATAATCATTTTACATTTTATGTTTCTTAATTATCCAATACTGAATTCGCCTCATCAATTGAAAACGATTACATTTTTTATGCGATCTTAATCACAGATTAAAAAATTTATTATTTAAATAAAAGAGAATAATCGCTAATTTATATTTAGCAAAGCAATTAACAATGGGAGATATTATGAACTGCCGTCTTAGCAATAAAAATTTAGATATTCTTATTCGAACAAAACCCTATGCAGAATTATGTTATTTTGGTAAACGATTACATGATGATCACATTGAAAATTATGATTTATTTATTCCGGCAGTGCCAAATTCACGCATTGATGTTCACGTCCCTTTTACTCTCTGTCCAGAAGAAGGATTAGGTAATTTTAGTACGCCAGGATTAGAAGGACACAGGAATGGAAAAGATTGGTCTCCCGTATTTGTTACCAAAGATGTAAAAAAATCAGACAATCAAATAACAATTATCAGTGAAGACAGTATTGCAAAATTACGTTTAACCAGTCAGTTTATTTTGGATGATTGTGGGGTATTGCAATGTCAAAATAGCCTGACCAACTTAGGTGAAGAACCTTATTCAGTCAATCGATTATCAATAACGCTTCCTATTCCTGAACGTGCACAAGAATTAATGGCTTTTAGTGGACGCTGGATTAAAGAATTTTTTCCTCACAGAACAAAAATTGAACATTGTAGCTATTTACAAGAAAATCGCCGAGGAAGAACTTCACATGAATATTTCCCTGGTATGATTGTTGGTACCACAGGTTTTAAAGAACAAACAGGCGAAGTATGGGGAATTCATTTAGGTTGGAGTGGTAATCATCGTATCCAAGTTGCGGTTAAAAGTAATGGTAAACGCTTTATTCAAGCCGAAGCATTATATAGCGCAGGCGAAATATCGCTTGCCCAAGGTGAAACCCTTACAACACCATGGCTATATGCCACTTACAGTGATGAAGGTTTAAATAAAATGAGTCACCACTTTCATCAATTTCTGCGTAACAATATTATTACCTTTCCACAAAATAAAGCACGTCCTGTTCATCTTAATACTTGGGAAGGTATCTTTTTTGACCATAATCCAGATTACATTATGAAAATGGCAAGTAAAGCGGCACAAATGGGCGTTGAGCGCTTTATTATCGACGACGGTTGGTTTGGCAAGCGTGATGACGATTACCAAGGTTTAGGTGATTGGTACCTTGATGAACGAAAATACCCCAATGGACTTGAACCGGTTATCGAGCACGTGAAAAATTTGGGCATGGAATTTGGTATTTGGGTTGAGCCTGAAATGATCAACAAAAACTCGGATTTATATCGAGCACACCCTGATTGGCTACTTGAGTTATCGGGTTATCAACAACCTGAAGGACGTCATCAATATTTATTAGATTTGCAAAATCCTGCTGTTTTTGATTATTTACTTGAAAGATTAATATGGTTACTGGGTAGTTATAATATTGATTATATTAAATGGGATATGAATCGAGAAATTGTTCAAGCGGGTCACAATGGCAATCCAGCTATTGTTGGACAAACAAAAGCATTGTATCGTTTACTCGATATTTTACGAGAAAAATTTCCGAACGTAGAAATCGAATCATGTTCATCAGGGGGTGGACGGATAGATTATGAAATATTAAAACGAACACAACGATTCTGGACTTCAGATTCTAACGATGCATTAGACAGACAAATCATTCAACGCGGAATGAGTTATTTCTTCCCGCCAGAAGTCATGGGCGCACATATTGGTGGCGCTTTGTGTCATACAACTTATCGTGAACTGAACATGAATCTTAGGGGATTAACTGCTTTATTTGGTCATATGGGCGTTGAACTTGATCCCGTAAAAGAATCAGAAGTTGAACAGCATGCATTTGCACATTATATTGGACTACATAAACAATTACGAAATTTATTGCATAGTGGTAACAATTATCGATTGGATGTTGATGACAGCAATGCAATGCAAAGTTATGGAGTAGTAAGCCAAGATAAAAAAGATGCTGCGTTTATCATTGCCCAATTAACCTTACCAACTTATGCTTTAAGTGGTAACTTACGCTTGACAGGTCTACTGCCCGAAAAACAATATTTGATTGAAATACTTGATCTACCTGATAATATTGATCCGAAAATAAATGGACATGTAATGAAAGCTCTACCTTATTGGATGGTCAACAAAACGACATTATCAGGCGACTGGTTAATGCAAATTGGACTACCTTTACCCGTTTTAGATCCTGCAACAGCAATGTTAATTAGAGTGGTAGCTCAATAAAAACTTTTGACTTACAAAGCACACAATAAATTTACAAAAAATTAATATTTTTTTGAAAATAACAAGGGGGAAAAAGACCATAATGCAATTTTCCCTTTGTATTAAATTAAGTTTGTATGATCAGAATTTAATCGAATTATTGGCAAATAGTTTTTTTTCCTTTATTATAATTAGTTAGGAATAATAAATAGTTATAGTCAATTATTAAGAGAAACAAACTGGATCAACTAAAAGAAGTTTTAAGATGTAAGTAAAGTAAAAGATATTTTAGTACAGATTACTTCCCGCTTTACAAATACTTTTCATTTTTATTTCGTTGGTAGTCTACATAGCTCTATATTGGCAATCTTAAATTATAAAAATTTACATGAAATAAATTTAGTTTGAGTAATTATTTTAGCGATAGTAATTTAATAAAAGGTTTTTTTATGGCGACAATAAAAGATGTTGCATATTTAGCTGAAGTTTCAGTTGCAACAGTATCCCGAGTTATAAATAATGCAAATAATGTAAGTAAAAATACACGTGAAGTCGTAAAAAAAGCCATGGAGACATTAAACTATTATCCAGATGCTAACGCTCGCGCATTATCTCAACAACACTCTAATACAATTGGCATTGTGGTCGCCGATGTGTCCGACCCTTTTTTTGGGGCGATGGTTAGCACGGTTGAAAAAGTTGCTTATCGAACTGGTCATTTTTTGCTAATTGGCAATGGATACCATAAAGAAAAACAAGAATACAATGCCATTACTCAGCTTATTGAGCACCGCTGTAAATCATTAGTTGTTCATGCCAAAATACTTTCCGATGAAACACTCATAAAATTGATGCAACAAGTGCCAGGCATGGTTATCATCAATCGTATAGTGAAAGGGTTTGAAGCACGTTGTATTGCACTTGATGACCGTTATGGCTCGTATATCGCGGTCAAACATTTAATTCAAAATGGACATAGGAAAATAGGTTATTTATGTTCGAATCACGAAATTTCAGACGCTTCAGATCGACTAAATGGTTATAAAGATGCGTTGAGTGAATTTAATATCGAGATAGAACAGAATCTAATTACCTACTCTTCGCCTGATGAAATAGGTGGAGAAGAAGCCATGAAATCCTTATTAGAAAGGAATCGAAACATCACCGCTATAGCCTGTTATAATGATTCTATGGCTGCGGGTGCCATGTCAGTCCTGTATGATAATGATTTAAAAATCCCAGCTGATATTTCTGTTATTGGGTTTGATGATTTATTAATGGCTAATTATTTACATCCTAAACTGACAACGGTTCGGTATCCTTTACAAGCAATGGCAGAACAAGCAGCTGAGCTTGCCTTATCCCTCGCGAAAGGAGAGGCTCCCTCAAATAACTTAATTAATATTTTTACCCCAACATTAACTAAACGTTATTCTGTCAATTCTATAGGCTAAGTTAAAAATAAACATTCAATAAAGCGTTTCAATATTAGCGGCTTAACAATAAAGAAAAATGTTAAGCCACGATTAAATAATCGTATTGAACAATCAATGTTTATGTAAAGGTAATTTTTTTATTAATAATAATTTATTCAATATCAGATCAACCGAAATTACATCGCAATTTAGTTGGCTATTTAAATCAAACGTTTTTAAAACATAATCATAAAAATAATTCGCATGGGTCATTATTGGTTGATTGCTGACATCACCCTGACAAGGTTTGTCGGCAATGGTTAAACTGGCTAAAGCTGAAGTATCAGGATGCCGAGTCAACAATAACCAAAAACTGCCTTCTTTAGAATATTCATCATAACGACGTGATTCATAACACCACCCCACCAATGCCTGATCAACCACACCTTGTTGTAAATCCGTTATGGCTGGGAGTAAAATCTGTGACCAATTACAAATATCTGTCGAAATAAAAAGATTGGGTCCATTCACTTTCAATGCATCAGCAACATAAAAAGAAATCGCATTATTTATGCTATTAATAAAATTAAATGGTCGTGGTGTTTTACGTTGAAAAATATCCATTTCCAGTTCATACATATTACTGGGTGAACTAAAAATCGAGGTCACATATACGCCACAATGAGCATTAATCTTTTCTATGGAAAGCGCACCTAACAATGATAACAACGCTAAACGACTTGTACGTCGACTATTAATATTAAATTGCTGTTTAAGCAAATTTTTTAACTTACTTTCTTCACTATGGCTCTCTGCGATAAACTGTGATGTACTGAGTAAAAAAACACTTTGCATTATTCTGTTATCTCCAACAATAACACAGCGTTATTACCGCCAAATCCAATACAATTTAATAAATAATAACCTTGAGGATAAGGTTTTGAAATGTCTGTAAAACCATTTGTATAAATAGGTTCAGATTGCGCCATGTGATAATTTGGATAACTAGGCGTCTGTTTTGATTCGAATATCAACAATAATATTATCATCTCAAGTACACCAGATGCCCCTAATGTATGACCAAGATAAGGTTTAAAAAATATTAACGGTTTTCGCTCTGTAAAAGCATTTGTTAAGCTATCAAGTTCAACTTTATCATTCATTGGACTACCTGTCGCATGAGTTTTAATAGCAACAATATCGGTTTCAGTCACATCGAATTGCGTTAACGTGTCTTTAATAAGTGTGCTAACATTTTTAGGATCCGTTGTGGTAATATTAGAGGTATCACATATCGTTTTACCGCCTTTTAAGATAAATTGATTATTGTTTGCTAATCGTGGTTGATTGCTTAATGCAATACAACCAATCCCCTCCCCTAAAATAAGTCCTTGGCTAACACTTAAAAATGGTGGTTGATAATTATTTGTTAGTAATCCTAAAGCATTAAATCCTTCTAAAGTGATAGAATTGAATGATTCAAATCCCACAATGATTGCCCGTTCAATTATGCCTTGGGAAATGTAATTTTTTGCATAAAGTAATGCATTAGAACTTGAAGTACAAGACGTCGCAACATTGATCACATTAAGATTTTTCCATTTTAATTTAAGTTGTTCTGCTATTTCATTTAAAGAAAAAGGTTGGTGATAACATGCTTCTGTTAATTCTGATAATTCCTTATTAAAAAAAGTAATTTCATGCGAAGACATTGCAAAAGAAGTGGAAGCTAAAAAAATTGGGATTTGTTCCAATTCTGATTCTTGCCACTGACACGCCTGTAAAGTTTGCAGAATTTGAAATACTATACGATCAACAATCTCAGTTAAACTTAGCCGTTTTTTATCAAAGGCTGGAAAATAATTAACAGATAGTGATTCACTTGCTGTATTTAAAGGAATCAATTTAGGTTTTCTTGGATGAAAAAGAATATTGCTAATAATCTCATGGCAGTTATCACCTTGTGCGCACACCGCAGAAAAACCATTAATGTAAACATTGTCCATAATATTATTTTTTTATTTGCTCAAGTACATATTTATTGAGTTTCGAAACCGTGACCATATGTATTCTTACTTCTCGGTCACCTTGTAAACGAACGCCAAATTGCTCTTTTAACGCTACGCAAATTTGTAATGCATCTAAAGAATCTAAATTTAATCGACTGGTAGGCCCAAACAGCGGCTCATTATCTGTTAACTCCTCGGCAGTTAAGATATCTTCTTTTTCAGATTCGGTAATAATTAACTGTTTTAATTTAAAAATTAAATTATCCAAATTTAACCTCTTGTTTTTATTATTTAATTAAAAAATTATAAATGCTTATTATTTAATTGCCGATAGTAAATAATTCCTGCTAGCAATAAAAAAATTAGCGCAAAACCTATTAACG
This sequence comes from Gilliamella sp. B2717, assembly GCF_026536675.1. Taxonomy (NCBI): domain Bacteria; kingdom Pseudomonadati; phylum Pseudomonadota; class Gammaproteobacteria; order Orbales; family Orbaceae; genus Gilliamella; species Gilliamella sp. B2717. Next base: position 65,229 of record NZ_JAFNNQ010000094.1, read on the forward strand.
ACAACCATTGTGGTAATATTTGTACAAAATCATACTGATCAAGCAAAAGATTATGAAAGCCTTTCAAAGCCCAAGACATAGGCGAAATTAAACAAATTATTTGCATGGTTTCTGGCATCATATAACTCGGTACCATAATACCGCCTAAGGCTGCCATAATAATATTTCCCCCACCACCTAATACCACAGCATGTTCTGCCGATTTTGCAAGAACGCTAACTAACAGTGCATATCCCAAAGCAGATAAACTAATTGCTATCGATAACAATGCATAGTTCCAATAAGCGCCTTCTAAAACAAATCCTGTAATATTGATTAAAGGTAAAATATAAATACCTAACAAAATCATGCCAATAAACTGTAATTGATTAATCAAAAAATAAGGTAACAATTTTGCGATAAGTAAAGAAAATGCCGATGATTTTGCTAGTCGTAATCGAATAATAGTGTTCGTTTGTTTTTCACAAGTCATGACATTTGATAAAGGAATCATGATAAAAAACATACCAAAAATTAACCAAGCAGGAACACTTTGTTGTACCGAACTCGGTTTAACCACTTTAGTGCCTTCTACATTGATAAACTCTTCAGTGATTATTTTTCCTGACAAATAGTTATCTAGTTGTTGTTGCCGTTTTATTTCGATTGCATCTTCATCCATTATAGAAGAATCATTGTTTGGCGTTGAAAAAATATCTTTAAGCCGTAGCTGTAAATAACTTTTCTGGATAATTGTTTGTAAATTCATCAATCTTAGTTGATCGATCCCCGCTAAGGTTAATAATGCTAAAGGCGATTCATTACTCAAATTCTCGGTATTTTGATTGGAATTAATTAATAAAAAATCATAATTTCCCTCAATTAATTTAGCTTTTGCATTATCCTTATCAGCTATATCAAAAAAATCAACATTCATATTTTCTTGATTGCCCAAAATCACTATTAACTGCGAGTTCAATAAATTGGATGATTCACCGACTAAGGCTATTTTAGTATTTTGATTGAAATCATCACGTTGGCTTAATGCCACAGACATAATGAACATAAACAACATAGGCATAATAAAAAGAACAGCTATACCATGTAAATCACGACTCAACAGACGAAATTCTTTAGCGATTGCAGCTAGCATTGCTTTGCCCTCCATGCCTCAATACTGACTTATTCAAGAAGTCCAAATAAAATGACTCTAAAGAACCATGACCATACTGAATATTTTGTATTTGGTATTGTTGAAATTCTTGTAATATTGTTGTGATCTGCTCAGGCGATGAATCAATGACAACTGTTTGCATTGGGGTATGTCGAATTAAAGTGGCATTAAATTGGTCAAGCACATGTGAAGGCACACTTTGCGCTAACGTGATAATGCATTGTTGTTGAGCATGTTGTGTCAATATCTGATCAATGGATTGGCAATACAAAATTTTACCGCTCTCCATAATGGCAATTTTTTGACATAAACTTTCTATTTCGTGTAGATAATGAGAAGTGTAAATGACAGTTACCCCTTCTTTAGTTAATTGCTTCACACTGTCTAATATAAATTGGCGGGATGCAGGATCAACTCCAACCGTAATTTCATCCATAAAAATTAGCGTTGGCGAGTTAATTAGCCCTATAGCAAAATTTAATCGACGTTTTAATCCACCCGACAAATTCGCTGACAACTTATTTTTATAGTCTAAAATATCGACTTTTTTCATCAATGAAATTAGAAAATTAGGATCTTTAATTTTATACAACGAAGCAAAAAATTGTAAATTCTCGAAAACCGTCAATTGAGGATAAAAAGCATATTCTTGTGGAATTAAAGAAATACGTTGCAACTGTTGACGTGACAACTGAGAGAAGATCTGATTATTAAGATAAATTTGCCCGGATTGTAATGAAAGTAAACCCGACATTAATGATATCAATGTTGTTTTGCCGGCGCCATTAGGCCCTAATAATCCAAAGCATGTGCCGGATTCAATTTCTAAATTAATATCACACACCGCATAATTATTAGCATTTTTATAGCGATGAGTTACATTTTGGAGCTTTAACATAAAATTCTTTAAAATAATTTTAATTTTTATAAACAGAATGTTAACATATTATGCTATTATAACAAAATGCATGTTAGGTAAACAATTAACGATAAAATCTAATAAATCAATTATAACAATGAGTAACAAAAAAAACGTTCTATTAGTGTACTATTCACAAACGGGTCAATTAACACAACTTACTAGACATTTCGTATCACCTTTAGCTAATCATGAAGATATTAATTTAGAAACGCTTGCTATTGAACCTCAACAAGCCTATTCTTTTCCATGGTCTTTTAACCACTTTTTTAATATTTTTCCAGAAACGGTTCATTTAATGCCTTCACCCATTGTTGCCCCACAATTTAAACAGCAAAAATATGATTTAATCATTCTAGCTTATACTGTGTGGTTTTTATCCCCTTCTCAGCCTATCACCGCATTTTTACAAGATAAAAACACGCAACAACTCTTAGCCGATACCCCTGTTGTCACGTTAATTGGATGTCGCAACATGTGGTTAATGGCACAAGAAACCGTGAAGAAATACTTAAAAGAAGCAAATGCTAATTTAGTTGACAATGTTGTTCGCATAGATAGCTGTGGCGGGCCTGCAAGTTTTATTGCTACACCGCTTTGGATGTTTACGGGGAAAAAACAGCCCGTACGTTGGCTACCGAAAGCGGGCATATCTGATGAGGACATTAATGATTGTGCTAAATATGGTGAAAAAATTAAAACCGTATTGCTAACACAACCCAAAATCACTGAGCCAATGTTAAAAAACATGGGGGCAGTCAAAGTCAATGAACGTTTGATTCTTAGTGAAAAATTTGGTTATCGCAGCTTCTATTTATGGGGCAAACTGATCATTAAAGCAGGTAAAATCGCTCGACCACTTCGTCAAGGTTTACTTTATTTTTATATTATTTTCTTGGTAGTAATCATTTTAACCGTTGTGCCAATTAGTGCACTGATCAAAACATTACTATCCCCATGGTTAAAAAACAAAATCAGTAAACAAAAACATTTATTTAGTTGGCCTTCAGGCGAATAAAATATAAGAGTAAGACAATGAAAACACATAATGTTTATATTAATAAAATTGCCGCATTTTTACCGAATAATCCTGTTGATAATTCATCCATGGAAAATGTCCTTGGACAAGTTGGTCACAAACCGTCCAGAGCAAGAGCAATTATTTTAAAAAGTAATGGGATAAAAACGCGATACTATGCGATTGACCCGCATACTCGTCAAGCAACACATAGCAATGCCAATTTAGCAGCACAAGCCATAAAGTTATTGTTCAAAGATAACCATCAATTTGGTATAAATGAAATGACTTTTTTAGCCTGTGGTACTTCTTATCCAGATCAGATTATGCCTGGTCATGGAGTCATGGTTCATGGCGAACTCAATGAAACTCATCCTTGCGAAGTTCACAGCAGCTCAGGTGTTTGTGTTGCAGGTATGTCAGCACTGAAACACACGTTTAATGCTGTAAAAGTTGGTGATCATTGTACCGCCGTTAGTTGTGCATCTGAAACTGCATCTGCTGTAATGAGAAGTGAGAACTTTGAAGCAGAAATAGAACAAAAAGTGAAAGCGTTGTCTACTCAACCTGAACTGGCCTTTGAAAAAGATTTTTTACGTTGGATGCTATCTGATGGAGCTGGGGCTATGCTATTGAGTAGTAAGCCAAATAGTCATCAATTATCATTAAAAATTCACTGGATTGATATTTTATCCTACGCAAATGAGATGCCAGCATGCATGTATGCAGGCGGTGACTACTATCAGGATCAGTTCATAGGTTGGAAGCAATTTACTCAACTTGATCAACAAAATCAAAGTTTGTTAAGTGTTAAACAGAATGTAAAAATGCTAAATGAAAATATTGTTAAGTATACCGTTGAAAAGATGCTTGCTAACTCAATTAAAAAACATGATTTGAAAAAAAATGATATCGATTATTTTTTACCTCATTACTCTTCTCATTATTTTCGTGAAAAACTCTATCAAGGATTGATAAATATTGATTTTGAAATTCCTTATGAAAAATGGTTTACCAATCTTACTTCAAAAGGTAACACAGGTTCAGCTTCTATCTATATTATACTTGAGGAATTTTTGCGGACGCATTCACTCAAGCATGGGCAAAAAATATTATGCTATATCCCAGAAAGTGGACGATTCTCATCTTGTTTTATGTTACTTGAAGTCATTGATGCTAACCAAGAGAATTAGAATTTATGGATATTAACCAAATTCCACAAGATAAAAGTAAAACTTATGGCGGTCATGCCAAAGTGGTTTATGCTGTTAAAAATGGAAGTTATACAAAAGCAACTACTAGCGGTTGGGAAGATGAAGAGTTTGTAACATTACAAGCTGTAGATGCATTAGCAGAACAAACTCAGTTGGCTTTTCATGCAGTGAAGAATGAACAACGCTCATCACTCTTTTACTATATGTTTTTATATCGTCATGATATCACTAGCCTTGCTCAAACAAGTGGTTTTTTTTGTTGGCAAATCAAACGGCACTTCAAACCTCAGGTTTTCAAAAAATTATCAGATAAAAAATTAAATCGTTATGCACAAGTCTTTAATTTATCCATTGAACAGCTAAAACAGCTTCCGACTGAAGATAATCAAACGCAAAACAATTATCCATTTAAATAAACTTATTAGACTTTGTATAATCATAATAATCAGGCAACATAATGACAATTCATCATTTTCAACATCAGCACACCGCACACTGTGAAAGCGGTGTTATGTCGACGCTACTCAAGCACCACGGTTTTGATTACAGTGAACCCATGCTCTTTGGTTTATCTTCTGCACTTACATTTGCCTATTTACCGATTATAAAACTTTCGGGTATGCCACTCATCGCTTATCGTATGCCACCAAAAACAATTATTCGTAATTCTTGCAAACGATTAGGCATTAAACTGAACATGCAAAAATTTGTCTCCGCAACACAAGGCATGCAAAAATTGGATCAAGCATTAGACAACAATCAATTAGTTGGACTACAAACTTCTGTTTTTTGGTTACCTTACATTCCCGATGCTTTGCGCTTTCATTTCAATGCGCATAATATTCTTGTCTATGGGAAAGAAGCAGAACAATATTTGATTAGTGATCCGGTTATGGAATTACCAGTTCAATGCTCAGCGTCAGACTTGGAACGGGCTCGTTTTGCTAAAGGTGCATTGGCAGGAAAAGGATTAATGTATACATTAGAAGATGCCCAAAAACAGGATCACCCTGTAAATCTATCACAAGTGATTCGCAGTGCAATCCTTAAAAATGCGCGCCAAATGCAAGCACCTTTACCTTTTATTGGTATTAAAGGTATTCATCTTTTAGCTAATCGAATTCAAAAACTAAAAAATTCGATGAAAAGTGATCAATATAAAAAACTTTATCTAGGTCATATTGTTAGAATGCAGGAGGAAATCGGAACAGGTGGAGCTGGTTTTCGTTATATGTATGCTTCATTTCTTCAAGAGGCAGCAGATCATTTCTCATCAAATCACAAACCATTATTGATTGAGGCTGCCGATAATATGACTAATATTGGCGATGCTTGGCGTAAATTTGCTAGCCGTACGGTAAAATTATGCCGAAATTTGAACGAAACTGGATTTAATGAGGTATCTGAGTTGTTACGCCAAGTTGCCGATAGTGAAAAAAAATGTTGGCGATCACTCAGTCAAAGTATCAAAAAAATAGCTTGAACAGCTAATAATGATAGGTTATTTTGATGCCCAGAAACAAATGATAAGGGCTTTTAAAAAAATTTAAACGTCGAAAAAATAGAGACCTATTATCACGAATTTAGGTCTCTATTTCATCACTTAAATTAAAACCACACTTCAGTTTGCACCCCAAAACTAATTTGATGTTTTTTACCATTAAATTCAAATTTACTAATATCATTATTTAATGACTCAATATACGATAGATAGAAACGAATATCGGGACGAGAGGATAAAATACTTTCACCTACTTTAAATGAATGATACAGGGTTGTTTTGTAGCCTTCTTCTTTATAAGTTCGACCATTAACTTTATTTTTTTGTTTAAAGTAACCAATTTCAATACCACTTTGATTGTATTGATCCCAAATATAAGCAGGTCTTACTGCTGATTTAAAACTGGTAAAATCTGTATGAGGTAAGTTTAAATCATAAGAATAAACATCTTTACCTGTTGTTAAAGCTAATGCATGCGCCACGATAATATTATCAGAAAAATACGCTTCACCTTCAGAAACTAATCGATAAGCCTTACCTCCTGTGTGTTTACCTATATAATCATTATCAGCATTAGCGGCAAATTCTGGATTATTGGTATTGATATTGCCCAAATGTGAAGCGACTGAATTGGTTGCAGTCTGTAGCGTTAGCTGATTAAAACCACCAAAAAAGTTATTTTGACGTAGAACAACACTACCTAACCAAGCATTTTTAACAGTGACATCATCTTGCAGTTTTGATTTGTTCGGCGCTGAGTATCGGGCATTAACAGCAAACATTGCATCTTGCCATAATGGGATATCTCGGTAACGCACTTCAATTTCATTGATATCAACTTCTTCACGCCTTACTTTAGCTATATCTGTTCCCGCTGTTTTTTTATTGACCTTAACATTCACATCAGCACGTAACAATGCTAAATCTAGCTTTCCTACGCCAATTTCCAAATTTTCAATACCGACACCCCCACCAGCTGGCGATTTTTGGGTTTTCCAATCAAGCATTTGAATTTCATTATACGGTAAAGAGTGCTTACCTACCCACAAAGTCGCTTCAGGAAAAAGAGGAACAAATCCTTTGGTGGCTAAGTAGATATCAGAAAATTGCATGATATTGTCGTCTTGCGTATTAAACAATCCAGCCGCTTTATCGGTTGCCACATTACCATCAATCATAACAATTGCATCCACTCGACGACCATCTTGATCATACACTTTTTGTCTGAAGACAAGATCGTACCACCCCCCATATTCGTTCCCAAATCGTCCTAGAGCGCCTTCGGCATAATTTTTGGGTTTACCATTCATCGAAGTTGACCAACCACCACGAAAATACCCATTAAAGGAAAATCCAATTTCTTCTTTAATATAATCTTTGAATTCTGTTAACGTAAACGATTTTTTAGTGGTAATATTACTATTCTGTTCTTCATTAGTTTGGCTATCAGTGACTAACACAATCGCATTATTGTTATTAGGATGCTTAATACTAACAGGTTGTAGATTAACTGATTTTTGTTGTTTGAGTGCGGCGGTTTGTATTTTTATCTCTTTTTGTTGATTGCTTATCACTAACTGTTGCTTTTCTAAATTAAGACTTAACTGAGCAATTTGCTTATTCGATTCAATCAGCTGTTTTTTCAAATCAATAGATTCATTACTCAGCGCAATTAATTTTTGCTCTAATAAATTAATTCTTGCCTCTAACTCATCTTGAGTAGCAGCTATCGCATTAGGCAAATAAAATAAACCGAGCATGGTAATTAAAACAATTCGCTTAGGCTTTACTTTTAATGATTTTGTTAGATATTTCATTTTTCTCTACTCATAATTTAATTGTTTATTCATTAGTCTTATAAATTTAAGACAAAAAAAAACCTAAAGAATAGGTAACAACAACTATTCTTTAGGTTTTGCCCGCTTAATATCGGTAGCAATCCAAAAGCTAATAATTAGCGTTTTCAATATAACAAATAAAAAAATGGTTTCAAAAATAAAATCCTGATGTTGTGACTTAAGTCACAGTAATTAAAAGTTATTTAAAGATAAAAAATGTAACCGTAAACAAAAAAAAATAAACAGAATTAAGAAACTTACAATTTTATACATGATTCCGATTAGACAAATGTTATATTGTTCACTGTTGTATGTCCTAATTTAGTTATAATAATTCGCATTCAAAAATTGGTTAGATTAACGTAAATCATTTAGTACTAAATTGTTAAGATTAAAATGGTGAAAAAATGAATCTCTCTTTAGATACAATCATAAGTAGAAATGATTGGAATAATTTATCAGTTCTTAGTATTAATAGGCTTCCGACACATTCTAAATTCCACAGTTGGCGTGATAAATTACAAGCTAAAAATAATATTGATTCAGAATCAATATTATCTTTAAATGGGGATTGGTTTTTTAGCTATTTTGATAACCCCAAACACGTTCCGGAATCATGGTTAGAAAGAGAGATAGACACCAATACCATTCCCGTTCCATCTAATTGGCAATTACACGGTTACGATGCACCAATTTACACCAATCTACGTTATCCATTTCCTTATAATCCCCCTTTTGTTCCTGACGATAATCCAACAGGTTGTTATTCTCGTTATATCAATATTACGCAAGCATGGTTAGATAAAGGGGAAACTAGAATCATTTTTGACGGTGTTAGTTCTGCTTTTCATCTTTGGTGTAATGGTCAATGGGTGGGTTATTCACAAGACAGTCGAATCGCTGCGGAATTTGACTTAACCCCTTACTTAAAAGTTGGGCAAAACAGAATAGCAGTCTTAGTTTTAAAATGGTGTGATGGAAGTTATCTTGAAGATCAAGATATGTGGCGATTAAGCGGTATTTTTCGAAATGTTTCGCTACTTAATAAACCTAAATCACACCTAAAAAATATCCAAATTAAGACAGAACTTGATGCCTGTTATCGGAATGCTACGTTATCGATACAAGTTGATGTAAAACACAATGACAATATGGATCAATTAAATATTGGCATTGAATTATGGAAAAATAGCGATTTGATTTCCGGACAATTTCAACTGATTGGTACCGAACCCATTGATGAAAAAGGGGGCTATCATGATCGCCTGTTTTGTCATATTCCAGTTATTTCACCTGAATTATGGAGTGCTGAAACACCTAATCTTTATCGTGTCGTAATCAGTTTATATCATAAAAAATCCGGGCTTATTGAATCCGAAGCTTATAATATTGGTTTTCGAGTAGTTGAGATCAAACATGGTCAGCTTTGTATTAATGGTCAACCTTTACTTATTAAAGGAACCAATCGCCATGAGTTTTATCCGGATCAAGGCTATGCTATCACTGAAGAAGCCATGCTTCATGATATAAAACTGATTAAACAACACAACTTCAATGCAGTACGTTGCAGTCATTATCCCAATGATCCTCGTTGGTACGAACTTTGTGATCAGTATGGACTTTATTTAGTCGATGAGGCGAATATAGAATCTCACGGCATGTTCCCTATGTCCCGTTTATCAGATGACCCCTATTGGCTCGCAGCATACAGTGAACGGGTTACACGCATGGTGCAACGAGATCGCAATCACCCATCTATTATTATCTGGTCACTTGGGAATGAATCCGGGCACGGTTCATCACATGATGCACTGTATGCTTGGATCAAAAGTAATGATCCAACTCGCCCCGTTCAATATGAAGGAGGAGGCGCAAATACGGCTGCCACCGATATTATTTGCCCTATGTACGCTCGAGTCGATCAGGATCAACTTCATCCAAAGGTACCTAAATGGGCTATAAAAAAATGGATATCCCTGCCCGATGAAAACCGCCCACTTATTTTATGTGAATATGCACATGCTATGGGAAATAGTCTTGGTGCTTTTTATAAATATTGGCAAGCATTTAGGCAATATCCAAGATTACAAGGTGGTTTTATTTGGGAATGGGCAGACCATGGTCTTCGTTGCCAAACATCATCAGGAGAAAGTTATTGGGCTTATGGCGGTGATTTTGGCGAGGCTTACCACGATAGGCAATTTTGCTTGGACGGCTTAGTTTTTCCCGATCGAAAACCGCATCCAAGCTTAATCGAAGCCAAAAAAGTTCAGCAACCTTTTCAATTCAAACTCATTAGTCAAAAACCTTTAGTTGTCGAAATAACCAACGAATATTTGTTTCGACGTACTGATAATGAACTATTACAATGGGAGATCTTAATCGATGGTAATAAACAACGAAGTGGTCAAATTACCCTTGATATGCAACCAGATAGTACAATCAGAATAAAATTACTTGATAGCTTACCTAACTATATCAATTGTGAAGATGTTCATCTTTCTGTCATTATTATCCAAAAAGAAGAAACTCCATGGTCACCAATTGGTCATCTTGTCGCTTGGGAACAATGGCAACTTGAGAATGTCTTTATTCCGCCTCTTAAGCTTAACAAGCTTAAAACCCCCATGACATTAAAGGAAAATAAAAATAATTATTTAATTTCTCATCAAAATCAAAATTGGTTATTTGATAAAACTACTGGTTTTCTAAATCAATGGACTAAAGAGGATAAACCATTATTGGCTTCGCCGTTTTGTGATCAATTTATTCGAGCGCCAATTGATAACGATATTGGAATTAGTGGTGACTATGATAGCAATAACAATCCATTTGCTTGGGTTGAACAGTGGAAAGCAGCAGGTTATTTTGATTTAACCCATAAATGTCTTGGAATACAAGCTTCACAATCATCCAGCACTATCATTATCGAAGCGTTGCATGGTTATTTTTATGAAGGTCAAAGAGTGATTCAAAGCAAATGGATTTATCAATTTGATCAGCAAGGCTATTTAACGCTAACGGTTGATGTTGATATTGCCAACAATATGCCAGCGCCTGCGCGTATTGGTTTAACATATCAACTTAACGAAATCCCAGAAAAAGTTAAATGGCTAGGTTTAGGGCCGCACGAAAACTATCCAGACCGTAAACACTCTGCCATTTTTTGTAAATGGTCATTACCTTTTTCTGAACTCTATACTCCTTATATTTATCCTTGTGAAAATGGTTTACGCTGTGATGTAAAGAAATTAATACTGGATGAAATGACGATCACCGGTCAGCAATTTCAATTTAACATCAACCAATATGGTACTCAACAGTTAATGGCGGTCACACATCGTCACCTTTTAGTGGCGGAACCTTGTGCTTATGTGAGTATTGATGCTTTCCATATGGGGATTGGTGGTGATGATTCATGGACACCAAATGTCCATTCTGAATTTTTATTAACTAAAAAACATTATCGTTATCAATTAACCTTCGAGGTTAACTAAAAGTTACGATGATAAAAAAAGAACAACGATAAGGCATAATAAATTTATGCTTTATCGTAATTTGCTCAACGTGCAATTAAAGTTATCGATTCAAATATCAAAAATTCAGTTTGAGGTACAACAACTAGCAATGTATTTAACTAACACCATCAAATAGCTTATCTAACTCTTCAATAAAAGCTTGTTTAGGAAGATGATAAAAAATACCATGGTCAGGCATACCTCGTAGAAAAAGATAATAAACTCCCCCAAAATGGGTTTGATATTGATAATTGGGTAAGCGGCTTTTCAAAAAACGATGTAACGCTAGACTATAAAGTTGATATTGCAATTCATAACGATGCTCACACATCACCTGTTCTAATGCTTTTTGTCCATAATCTTCAGCTGAATAACCTAACCAATTTGATTTATAATCAATAATATAATATTTCCCTTGATATTCAAAAACCAAATCGATAAATCCTTTCAGCATGCCTTGTACTGTTTCAAAATCAAGTGTTGGACATTGATAAGATAAGTTGTCATAGGTTTTACAAATGCTATCAAGTTGTTCACAACTTACTGCTTCACGAATCGGAAAATAAAATTGTAATTCATTGATACATCGCCCTGTTAATACATCTGATAACACCAAACCTTGTTGATTAAGCGTTGTGGACAACACTTGTTGTAACCATTCCAATAAAATAGCTTGCCAAGTTTGATCTAAATTGAGTTTTGTTATTGTTTCACTACACAAGGTTTCGATATTCTTCTCAGAAACATTTTCCATTATCTTATGCAGCAAAGTCCCCACATACGCCCCTTTGGGAAAATGGTGAATATCATAGGTTAATTCGGTCTGCAAAGTGGCTTGGGATTCTGGCGTCTCCTCATCCCAATCGCTGATAATTTCTGGATTGATCGTTAAAACAGCATGATGTTTTTGTAGTTCCGTATAACTGGTTACACGCCACTGATGACAAAGTTTCCGTTTAAATACATTAGCCGTTAAAGATTGATTTAGCTGACAATGAGCGGTGTACTTATCATTTTCAAGGGGTAGTTCCACATTAATAAGATCCGCCATTGCTGCTATATTGTTTAACTCACCTTTTAACAGATAATGGATAGCTGATTGGTCTTTCTTCATAGTGGCAAGACCAATACTACAATGATAAACCGATCGTGTCATAGCAACATACAATAAACGTAAGTCTTCCGCCATGCGTTCATCTTCAATCTGTTGTTTTATTTCATCCGTTAACATCCATGCATAAGTTTGTTGAAAATCGTTATTTTTATCATGATAAAACTGTGTATCAGACACACGATATTGGCAAATAAAAGGTAACCAAACGATTGGAAACTCTAAACCTTTTGATTTATGGATGGTGATAATCTTGACTAGATTTTCATCACTTTCAAGACGCTGCTCATGATTTTCGAGATTAAAATCAGGATTAACAATCTGTTTGGTTAACCAACGTATTAACGCATGTGGACTATCTAAATCATCTGCCGCTTCTTGTAATAACTCACTTAAATGCATAAAGTTAGTTAAAATACGCTCTCCGTCTTGTCGAGCAAGAATATTTTCTGCTAGGTGACGTTTTTTCATCATTCGACGTAACATTACCAATACGCCATAATATTGCCATATAACCTGATACTGCTTAAATTCTTCTACTAAGCTTTCCCATTTATCTTGATCATCAGTGATTTGTTCAAGTTCAGACATCGTCTGTCCTAATAACGCCGTCATCATAGCCAAACGTAAAGCGGCTTCATTTTCTGGCATCAATACCGCTTGCAGAAGGCAAAGCACATCCTTAGCCTCATCTGACTCAAACACGCTATTACGATTGGATAAATAGACACTTTTAATGCCACAAACGGCTAATTTTTGCTGAATAATTTCTGCTTCTCTACCCGTTCGTACTAAAATGGCTATATCTGACGTCGTTATTGGGCGACAACCCTTGCTATCATTAATTAATATTGAAGAGTCTGATAACCATTTGACTATTTGCTTGGCACAGCAATTTGCCATCTGCTCTTGATAATCAGCTTTGGTTGTTACTTCTTCTGGCAATAAATAAGCGGTTAAAGCATTGCTTTCTTGATCATTAATTAGCAATGATTTTTGCTTATTTTTTTCAGCGCAATTCATTGGTAAAAAGGGAATATCATTAAAAACAAACGGATTTTCATGATGGGCGAATAATTGATTTACCGCATTTACCATAGCTGATGAGGAACGGTGATTCACATCCATGGTAAAATAGTTATCACCGGTTGAACGTTTCGCCTTAAGATAAGTAAAAATATCGGCGCCACGAAAACTATAAATAGCTTGTTTCGGATCGCCGATAAATAATAGTCCGATATCAGATCGTTTGCTATCATAAATACGATCAAAAATTTGGTATTGAGTTGGGTCGGTGTCTTGAAATTCATCAATTAACGCAACCCGATATTTCGTTGAAATACTTTGTGCTAATCGTTTTCCTGTTCGTGTCACTAACGCCCGATTAAGCTGCCAAAGCAAGTCATTAAAACTTATCTCAGTGCGTTTAATTTTTTCATCATAAATGCCTTTTTGGATTATGGTTACAATATCCATTAAAATATGGCTTCGCAAATCCAGTTTACACTTATAGAGTGTATCAATTTCAGTAAAAACAGAATGACTTGGAACGATTTTTCCTTCTTTTGTTTTGCTCGCCAGAACTGATTGACAAAATTTTTCAAGCTCATTAGGTAATGCAAACGTAAGCGTTGCACTGTTAGCCCATTGTGAAACTTTTGAAAGCCAATTAGGCAGATATCGGCTACTATAAGATTGTTTACTGACACCCGATTGATTAATAATATCCGATAATTGATCAACATGCTTTAACCATGATTTTTTTACCGTTTCAATCATGTTAAAATTTTGCTGATAAAACTCAGCTATTGCTTCGGTAATATTGGGGTTTAATTCAGTTTTCTCATTAAAGGTATTGGATAAATAAGGGGTAATATCGGCTAATAATTCCGCCGGCTCTTTCCAACAGTCTCGAACTAAATAAGCATACGATTTTTCAAGAGGTGTAAAGTAGTATCGCCAGAAATCTTGCACGACTTGTAATTGCAATTGATATTCGTCGGTGATTAATTTTTGTTCGAACAACACGCCGGACTCAAACGCATGGCTAGTTAGTATTCTTTGACAGAAACTATGAATCGTGTAAATTGCTGCATCATCCATTGATTGTTGGGCTTCAGTAAGTCGTTGAATCGCTTGTTGACGATCAACAATCAATGTCATTAATTGCTGATAAATAGGATCATCATGTTCACCGTTTAATAATGCCAGTCTTAACTCTTGTATGTTTTGTCGTATACGTGAACGTAACTCTTGAGTGGCCGCTTTGGTAAACGTCACCACTAAAATTTGGCTAACATCAAGCGGTGTAGAATAGCTATTTTCACCAATGCCAAGCAGTAACCTTAAATATATAAAGGCAAGCGAATAGGTTTTACCCGTACCTGCCGATGCTTCAATCAGTGTTCGGCCTGTTAACGGTAAATCAAAAAGATTGAGTTTTTTTATTTCGCCTGATGAAACCATTCAAGCTTACCAATAGTTGATGTTAACTCAATGCATGCAATTGATGCAGTCGGAAACATGGGCGGAGAGATATCAGGACAAAGTTCATTAACCAAATATCCAACTAAAGGAAGATGCGAAACAATAATCACTTGCTCAATACCTTGAGAAGGAAATGTCGATAACAAATTGGAAATATATTCAGGATTACCGCCAGGTACTAACAGTTTATCTGTTTCTACCGTTGAAACAGAAACTTGTGATGATAACTCTGCTAATGTTTGCTGAGCACGTAAATACGGGCTAACTAAACCAAGATCAAATTGGAAACGTTGCTGTTTAAGCCACAGCCCGGCATGGTTTGCCTGACGAATTCCATAAGGAGTAAGGGAACGGCTTGAATCAGATGAAGCAGAATAACCTGCTTCACCATGCCGCATTATACAAACTTTCATTTATATCCAATTAGCGTAATTTTAATTGAAAAATCAAGCATTCAGCGCCACAACAAAAGGTAAATTTTGCCGTTAATTTAAAACCACCGTCAACCTTATCAACACTGCTATTAATTTCGCAAGGCTCAGTTGCCACATCTTTTGCTGCTTGAGTTAAAGATGCTAATTTAGCTTGTGCTTCTGACTCTGTCGCAAAGACATGCTCGTACTCAGCGGTGCAATCTTCATTATCTATGATTGTGCCAACATCTACGCAACAACACGCCGGAGTATCATTTGCTTTACATTTATTTAAAGAATCTGTCATGCCATACCTCTGTTTTACCGATTAAATTGACAGTAGTATACTCTCAATCATATCTAAGGGCAAAATTCTCATCAGGATTTATTTAGAATAGCTTTACTTTGATAACATTCTTTGAAAAATAAAACGACATTGTTATTGACTAAACGGAATCAAGAATCCGAGTTGTAATTTGAGTTTTTTGAAATTGAGAAAATTCAAATAAATCTTGTCGATATGTCAGTAACATTCACCAACAAATCAACGATTCAATTTGTAGTTAACTCAATGCCCCTTTTTCAGTTCTGTTAAGGTATTCTTTTGTTATGAATCCAAATCCGTTTAACCAGAAAGTCGTTCAATTTAGGTTATTGCGATTGAATTTAATTGAGATAGTTAATGTTTTGGTGATCTTAAAAAGATTTAGATCATAAAAAAAGCAAAAAAACCTCTACCAAATGGTAGAGGTTATATGATTAAAATTTAGGTGCAGATGAACGACCTCGTTTTTTTGCAAAACTTTTATCGTTCGATTCTGTTCGGTTACTTTTACGTCCCCGTTTAGCATCTGACTGAGCACCACTGACCAAGCTCATTTTCATTGGTTGATTCAGTACCCGTACTTTTTCTAAATGTTTAAGGATATCTTTTGGCATTCCTTTTGGTAACTCAACCGTTGAATGGGTTTCATAAAGTTTGATGTTACCAATATAACGACTACTAATATCCGCTTCATTAGCAATAGCACCAACAATGTGACGAACTTCAATACCGTTCTCTTTACCAATTTCAATACGATACATATCCATGTCACCCACATCACGTCGTTCCCGACGTTTTGGTGATTCTCGATTATCACCTCGTAGTCGACGTTCACCACCACGATTATCACGATCACGACTTTCACGAGATGGTTTGAATACTGGATCAGGCGGTAGAATTAATGGGCGCTCACCTTGGGCAAGTTTTAATAAAGCAGTTGCAATCGTTTCAAGATCCGCACCACTTTCAGTTTGGATTTGGCTCAGTATTGCTTGATATTGATCTAAATCATTACTTTCTAGCTGTTGTTGAACTTGCTGATTGAACTTAACTAAACGACGTTTTTCTAATAATTCTTTAGAAGGTAAGCCCACTTCTGGGATTGGTTTTTTAATTGTTTGTTCAATATTTTTTAGTAAACGACGTTCACGGCTATCAACAAATAAAATTGCACGACCTGCACGGCCTGCACGACCTGTTCGCCCAATACGGTGAACATAAGATTCTGAGTCTAAGGTAATATCATAGTTGATAACTAAACTAATACGTTCAACATCTAATCCGCGCGCTGCCACATCCGTTGCAATTAAAATATCTAAACGACCATTACGTAATCGATCAAGTGTTTGTTCTCTTAATTGCTGAGTCATATCTCCATTTAATGCAGCACAACTGTACCCGTGTTTTTCAAGCACTTCGGCGACATCAAGCGTTGCTGTTTTTGTTCGTACAAATATAATTGCAGCATCAAAATCTTCTGCTTCAAGAAAACGTATTATTGCCTCATTTTTACGCATTCCACGCACTAACCAATAACTTTGATCGATATCAGGCGCTGCTTGATTAGTCCCTTTTATCTGTACTTCTTTTGGATTATGCATAAATCGTTTAGTGATACGGCGAATTGGCGCAGGCATTGTTGCTGAAAATAGCGCTGTTTGATGATCTTCGGGAATGGCAGCCATAATATTTTCAACATCATCAATAAAGCCCATTCTTAGCATTTCATCGGCTTCATCAAGAACTAAACCTTTAAGATTTGAAAGATCTAATGTTTTACGATTTAAATGATCTAATAAACGTCCAGGCGTGCCAACTACAATTTGCGGTCCTTGTTTTAACGCTCGCAATTGCACATCATAACGCTGACCACCATATAGGGCTAATACATTCACCCCTTTCATATATTTTGAATATTCTGAACAGGCATCAGCAACTTGTATTGCAAGTTCACGTGTTGGTGCTAACACTAATAGTTGTGGCGCTTTTAAGCTTGCATCAATGTTCATTAAAAATGGAATGGAAAAAGCCGCTGTTTTTCCACTTCCGGTTTGCGCCATACCAAGCACATCTTTTCCATCTAATAATAGTGGAATACATTCAGCTTGAATGGGTGATGGTTTGCTAAAACCAAGATCATTTAATGCGTTAAGGATGTCCTCGGATAAACCAAGGTCAATAAAAGAAACTTCATTTGTCATGTAAACTCGCTTATAAATTTATCATATATATAAACTTTCTATTTTAATTGCTAAACAATTAAGCTTAATGAAATAAAGTAATTAATCTCAATATGGTTAAATGTTTAATTGCATTTCCTTGAAAAGAAAGCTATATATAAATTTATGCCAGCTCACTAAATTGAAAATTTACGATTCACATCAAAAATTAATTACCGATACTATAATTGATTATTGTTGTGAATGTTATATGGACAAATATCACATTTGCGCAATACTCTGATCCGATTAAGGATATAACTAATTAACGACTCATCAATAACTTGAACAAGTATTAATAGTCAATCAGAACTAAACTATAACAATATTTTCACTTTTAAAACTGGCATGACCCATGTTACTTTTCCTCAAGTAACTTCATTTCATAGAGTGCCTGTTGATGTTCAACAAAGTTATAAATATTATTAGCTAAAGCATATTTAAATAACATTTTGGCACGCTCATTATCACCTTTATTCTGATAATATTTACCCAAATAAAAGTAGGTTTCACAAAGACGCTCAGCTAATTGCCGATTATTTTCAACGCCTTCTTGAAGATTTTGCATCAATTTAGATTCATTAATTTTACCTAAATAAAATGCAACAATATGGCTACTATAAATCGATTTATCATTTAACCGATTATAACGGTCTTGTAGCATATTTAATGCTGTTTTCTTATCAATCTCATTTTCAATTAGATAAAGCCATAATAATCTAATTGGCTCATTCACATCATATTGATAAAACTGAAGTGCATCTCGGTTAGCAGATTGATAATGACCTGTACGATACAACGTGATTGCTCGATTCAGATATGCATAAGCATAAGCTGGATCGATTTCTAAAGTTGTATTAAAAGACATTAAGGCAACATCAAAGTCACCTTCTCTTAAAGCATAAGTCCCTAAAAAGTTATAAATATCTGGAATGTCAGCGCTATAACCTAATAAGGTAGAAAAATCAATTTGCGCAAATGCTTTAAAACCTAATGAATCATAAACAATTCCCCTTTCAAAAATAAGCTGCATTCGGGTTACAGTATCAATATTTTTTTGGGATAATTGTTGGCTAATCTGAGCAATTTTCAATTCATCATTATACGAAACTTGCTCAGGAACAGCCAAAAGGAGCGGTGAACTTGAACAACCTGACAATAGAGTAACAGCTATAAGTAAGCAGACAATCCTCAGGTTGAAAAGTTTCATTTTAAAACCCCTAATGATTAATTTTTTATTCAGTAATTGGTGAATGTTCCGTTGTTGGTTCAATTGCATCTTTCATACTTAAACGAATTCGACCTTGACGATCAATTTCAAGGACTTTCACATTGACTTCTTGTCCTACTTTTAAGTAATCAGCTACTTTTTCGACACGGTGATCAGCGATTTGAGAAACATGAACCAATCCTTCTTTACCACCAATAATAGAAACAAACGCACCGAAATCAACAATTCGAGTGACTTTGCCGGTATAAATTTTACCAATTTCAACATCAGCAACTAAATTATTGATACGCTCCATAGCATCTTTAGCTTTGTTCGCATCTGATGCTGCAATTTTAACTGTGCCATCGTCAGAGATTTCAATGGTTGTGCCTGTTTCTTCAGTTAATGCACGAATCGTTGCGCCACCTTTACCGATAATATCACGGATTTTATCCGGATTAACGTTCATTGTATAAATACGTGGGGCAAACTCAGATATTTCTTGACGCGGTTTATTAATCGCTTGATCCATTACCGTTAAAATATGCAATCTGGCACCTTTCGCTTGATTAAGGGCAACTTGCATGATTTCTTTGGTGATACCTTCAATTTTGATATCCATTTGTAATGCACTCACACCTTCACGAGTTCCGGCTACTTTAAAGTCCATATCGCCAAGATGATCTTCATCACCTAAAATATCTGATAATACGACAAATTTATCGCCTTCTTTAACTAATCCCATTGCAATACCTGCAACTGATGATTTGATTGGCACACCGGCAACCATTAAGGCAAGTGAAGCACCACAAACAGAAGCCATTGACGATGAACCATTTGATTCGGTAATTTCAGATACGACACGCACCGTATAAGGAAATTCATCTTGACTAGGCATAACCGCAGCTACACCACGTTTAGCTAAACGCCCATGACCAATTTCACGACGTTTAGGTGATCCAACCATACCTGTTTCACCGACAGAATATGGCGGAAAGTTATAATGCAGTAAGAAACGTTCAGTATATTCGCCAGTTAATTCATCAATAATTTGCGCATCACGTTCAGTACCTAATGTTGCTGTTACTAATGCTTGAGTTTCACCACGCGTGAATAAGGCGCTACCATGTGCTCTTGGCAATAAATTAGTACGGATATCCAGTGCCCGAACCATATCTTTCTCACGACCATCAATACGCGGTTCACCAGCGATAACGCGCTGACGAACAATTTGACTTTCTAACTCAATAATAATGTTCATCACTTCGTTTTCATCAAGTTCTTCATCTTGCGCTTTTAAAGTGGTTAGCACATCTTCTTTGATCAGATCAATTTGCGCATAACGAGCTTGTTTTTCTGTGATACGGTAAGCTTCACCAAGACGATCTTTGGCTAATTCAGAAACAGCATTATATAATGCTTCATTTTTAACTGGTGGAACCCAATCCCATTTTTCACGATTCGCTTTCGCCACAAATTCATTAATGTTATCAATGACCACTTGTTGTTGCTCATGACCTAATACGACTGCAGCTAACATTTGTTCTTCACTTAATAAATCAGCTTCAGACTCAACCATTAATACCGCACTTTTCGTACCAGCAACCACTAAATCCAAACGGCTATTTTGTAGTTCTTTTACTGATGGGTTCAATACAAATTCATCGTTAATTAAACCAACTCGAGCAGCACCAATTGGACCATGAAAAGGCACACCTGATAAGCAAAGTGCAGCGGAAGCACCTATCATTGCAACTAAATCTGGACTAACATCCGGATTGACTGACACGACTGTTGCAATGATTTGAATTTCATTAACAAATCCTTCTGGAAATAATGGACGTAATGGACGGTCAATTAAACGTGCAATTAACGTTTCGCCTTCGCTTGGACGACCTTCACGTTTAAAAAATCCACCCGGAATACGACCGGCAGCATAAGTACGTTCTTGATAATTAACTGTTAATGGGAAAAAGTCTTGTCCTTCTTTGACTTTTTTATTAGCCACCACCGTGACAAATACAGCGGTATCGTCCATATTAACCATGACCGCAGCCGATGCTTGACGTGCTAAAATACCTGTTTCTAAAGTAACAGTGTGACGTCCATATTGAAATTTTTGATATGTTGGATTAAACAAAATAATATCCTCTTGTTAATAATGCTGTTGAAATGAAAAGCTCGACAGGCAGTAGTTTTAAGTACAACTTATTGATTTTTTATTTCAACAATGTAGGGTCATCAACAAAAGATTATTTCACTGTCACGACTAATGACAGATCTATAAATTATAGAGCTCTCATTAGTCGCGCGAAACATGAGATACAATCTTTTAATGTGTTGATTTACAAAAACGAATTAATTTTACTTTCGAGCTGAGCATTATAGCAAAGCTCAAATTTTTAACAACGAAAAAGAGGCCTAGGCCTCTTTCAAGTAGATTTTGATTAGCGACGTAAGCCTAATTTTTGAATCAATTGGTTGTAACGTTCGATATCTTTACGGCGTAAATAGTCTAATAATTTACGACGGCTAGATACCATACGTAATAAACCACGACGGCTGTGGTGATCTTTTTTATGCTCAGAAAAATGACCTTGTAAATCATTAATACGCGCAGTTAAAAGAGCAACTTGAACTTCAGTTGAACCTGTATCGTTAGTTCCACGACCATATTCAGCTACGATTTTCGCTTTAGCTTCTACAGTTAGAGACATAATAAACCTCATAAAATTAGTATAAAAAATGGCATGTCCGATCTCTAATTCAGACAACCTCGGTATTCATATAAATATGAATTGGGCGCAATTATACTGAATTTTATTAAAATAGCAATTTGATTTACGTAACTATAAGTTTACTTAAGTTCAAAGCCATACTCTTCTTGAATCAATTTTTTCAATGCTTCAATATAATTTTGTGCAGACAGGCTTAATTGGGCTTTTTGCGAAGTAATCCAACCTATCAAAATTTTTTCATTAACTTCAAGTGGTATGGATAAAATATCAGACCCATTTAAATCCGTACTTAATACGCCAGTACTAATCGTATAACCATTTAACCCATGCAACAAATTAAACAAGGTGGCTCTATCACTCACATGAATACTTTTTTTATGGTAAACAGTACTTAAAATCTCTTCAGAAAAATAAAATGAATTATATTCTCCCTGTTCGAAAGACAAATAAGGGTAATTTTCAAGATCACTTAACGTTAACGATTTCATGGATGATAAAGGATGATTGGTGCTGATAAATACGTGTGGGTGGGCTTCAAATAGCGGATGAAATGTCAATCGATGTTCTTTAAGTAAGCGTAGAATCACTTTTTGATTAAAATCTGTTAAATATAAAATCCCAACTTCACTTCGTAAATTAGCCACATCGGTAATGATATCGTAAGTTCTGGTTTCTCGGAGAGTAAACTCATATTCATCAGTATGATTTTTTTTGATGAGATTCACAAATGCATTGACAGCAAATGCATAGTGTTGAGTGGAAATGCTACAAAGTTGTTTTGAAGGGACTTTTTTTGAATAATGTTGTTCTAATAATTCAGCTTGATCTAGGACTTGTTTTGCATACCCCAAAAATTCAACACCATCAGTGGATAATGAAACTCCTTTAGACGTTCGTACAAAAATTTCAATACCAAATTCTGCTTCTAATTCTTTAACTGCTGTGGATAAGCTTGGTTGGGTAATATAGAGATTTTTTGCAGCTTCATTAATTGAACCTGAACGAGCAATTTCTAAAATATAGCGTAATTGTTGTAGTTTCATAGCGTCACTTATTTAGTCGTATAAACCCATTACGGGATAATATCTTGTTAACTATATACCAAAAATTAGTAGATGTGCACTAACTGATTGTTTAAAATTAAATCTGACATACAGACACAATACTATTTAATTTATTTGTTTACCA
The DNA here is from genome assembly GCF_026536675.1 of Gilliamella sp. B2717. Classification (NCBI taxonomy): domain Bacteria; kingdom Pseudomonadati; phylum Pseudomonadota; class Gammaproteobacteria; order Orbales; family Orbaceae; genus Gilliamella; species Gilliamella sp. B2717. The sequence goes on from NZ_JAFNNQ010000094.1 coordinate 88,081, forward strand.
AATGAAATGTAATTGGGATAGTTAAATGAATGAGGAGTTGAAAATCTAGACTAACAGGTTTTATAAGTGATGGGTGAAAGGAGTAAATGAAAGGATTAATTTTGCAACGTAATTGCGTGTGTTAATGAATAGAGCCAATTGATTCTACCGATTTAAAATTGTCTAGCTGACCAGTTATAGCCTCGTTTTGATTCAATAAACATGTATATGAATCATGATAATTACCTATTAATCGACCTTGAACAAAGTTGACTTATCCTTGTTCGTATCTATTGCCATTAAATAAAAAAATTTTCATAGATTAGTTTGATGCTCATAATGGTCGAAACGGTGATTAACATAGGTCTGATTAATTTGCGCCCTTTAGTGATTACCATTTTAGCGCCTACCCTTGCTCCAATAAATTGACCTAATAACATAATCAGACCAATTGACCAAACAACTTCGCCACCTAAAATAAAAAAGATTAGACCAGCTAAATTTGAGGTGAAGTTTAAAACTTTAGTATTTGCCGTTGCTTTTGTGAGATTAAAACCAGCAAGGGTAATATAAGCCACAGCGTAAAATGAACCTGCTCCGGGGCCAAAAAATCCGTCATAAAAACCGATTCCCAAAGCAGGTATAAGTGCAAATTGAATAATAGAGAAACGACTTTTACGATCATCTTCGCCAACTTTTGGCGAAAGTAAAAAATAAATGCCCACGCTAATAGTTAGTATGGGTAGTAAAAGTTTTAAAAATTCAGCTTGAACATGAATGACTGAAATCGTACCTATAGCAGAACCAATAAAGGCAAATACAATCGCCCACTTTTGCTGTTTTAAATCAACCATGCGTTGACGAATAAAATAGAGACTAGCGGAAAAAGATCCACCACAACTTTGTAGTTTATTTGTTGCTAAAGCGCTAGCAGGTGGCAGTCCTATAGCGAGTAAAGCTGGCACAGTTAATAGACCTCCGCCACCAGCAATTGAATCAATAAAACCAGCTAAAATGGCGATCGCAAATAATAAAACGAGTATTTCATCACTCATAAATGATTGCTCATCATAAATTTACGTCGCTGCATTGAGCTCGATAACGAAGATAATGATCCATCAGCACTATAGCCACCATTGCCTCAGCTATCGGAACCGCACGAATCCCCACACATGGGTCATGTCGCCCATGCGTAGAGACGTCAACCGATTCACCAAATACATTTATCGAACGACCTGATATTTCAATACTTGGCGTGGGTTTAAGGGCAATATTAGCTATTATCGTTTGTCCGGAACTTATCCCGCCTAAGATACCACCAGCATGGTTAGATAAAAAACCATTTGGTGTGATTTCATCTCGATTTTCGCTTCCTCGTTTGGTGACAACCGCAAATCCGTCGCCAATCTCTACCCCTTTTACCGCATTAATGCTCATTAAAGCATGGGCGAGTTCAGCATCTAACTTATCAAAAACAGGTTCCCCCAATCCTACAGGAACATTTTCAGCCACAATGCAAACTTTAGCACCAATCGAATCGCCTTCTTTTCGTAACGATCTAAGCAATTGATCGAGCGATTCAAGTTTCGATTCATCTGCACAAAAAAACGGATTTTGTTCAACTTGCTGCCAATCTTTTAATTCGCACTCAATATCCCCCATTTGTGCTAAATAACCACGAATTTGAATACCCATTTTTTCGTGTAGATATTTTTTAGCTATTGCTCCTGCCGCTACGCGCATCGCTGTTTCACGAGCAGAAGAACGCCCTCCCCCTCGATAATCTCTTATCCCATATTTGTTGTGATAAGTGTAATCTGCATGGCTAGGTCGAAAAATATCTTTTATTTGGCTATAGTCTTGCGAACGTTGATCGGTATTTTCAATCATTAATCCAATACTTGTACCAGTTGTTACCCCTTCAAATACACCAGATAATATTTTAACTTGATCAGGTTCTCGGCGTTGGGTGGTATAACGAGATGCGCCTGGGCGACGGCGATCTAAATCTATTTGTAAGTCTGATTCAGTTAATGCTAATCCCGGTGGTACACCGTCAACAATACATCCTAATGCAACACCATGCGATTCACCAAACGTTGTGACTTTAAATAATTTTCCGATTGAGTTTCCAGACATAATAACCTTATTCCGATTAATGCATAAATTTATTTAAAATAGTGATGATATTTAATCAAGTCTTGTTGTGTTATGGAAAACACGCCGAATCCACCACGTTCAAAGTCAATCCAATTGAAAGGAACATCTGGATACTGTTCTTGCAAACTAACCCAACTATTTCCTACTTCACAAACAAGGACACCGTCGGGAGTTAAGTAATTAATCGAATCATGCAAAATTCGTTTTACTAAATCCAATCCATCAAATCCGGCTTCTAGCGCCAGTTTCGGTTCGTATAAATATTCTTCTGGCAAATCATTCATATCTTCTTCATCGACATAAGGCGGATTGGAGACAATAAGATCGTATTGTTTAACCGGCAAATCATTAAAGAGATCCGATAAAATAGGAGTAACTTGAAAGTTCATTTCATGCAAGTCGATATTAGTTTGAGCAACATCGATTGCCTCAAGCGAAATATCAGTGATATCAACATGCGCTTTAGGAAAAGCATAAGCACAAGCAATACCAATACAACCACTACCAGTACAAAGATCTAAAATATGTCGAGGCGGTGTGGTAAGTAGCGTTTTGAAATGATCATCAATTAATTCACCAATCGGTGAACGAGGTATTAAAACTCGTTCATCAACATAAAAACTATGTCCACAAAACCACGCTTGATTCGTTAAATAAGGAGTTGGAACCCGATCGTCAATTCGCTTTTGAATAATATCAAACAAAAACTGTCTTTCTTCTTCCGTCAGATTGGCCGCGTAAAATTCGGGAGGAATAGATAATGATAACCCCAAACTGGCTAAGATAAGTTGTTTTGATTCATCGATAGGATTATCCGTTCCATGTCCTAAATAAATATCTGATTGACTGAGTTGTGAAGTTGTCCAGCGAATAAAGTCCTGAACGGTACTTAAGTTTTCCATAATGGCTCCAAAAGATCGAGGAGAGGAAGATATCATTCGTCAATGAAGGTCATCTTATTCTCAATAAATATCGCAAATCGAGTGTTTAAACAAACCGTTAAAATTGTATCACTCATTTATTTCAACAATTTAATTATTCGCAATATAGGGTGAAGAAAGTAAGTTAAATAAATTAAATATATTCATTATGATAATCTATCATTTTAGAATTAATTTTAATTCATTTATGAATTTTTTAACTACGCGAAATATTATCAAAGTATTTTATTATATTCAATTATTCATTCTCAATCATAATAGTGAGTCATGGAGAGTATTTTTTAATAATGACTTGATAAATATAAATTTAACAGATATAAAAAACATTTTAGCTTAATGAGGCAATCATGTTTTTTCTTTCTAAATTATTTAAACCCCAAAATACTCATCCAAAATCCGTTAACAATTGGCTTGATGAATATATTACAATTCTTGCCGAACGTAATTTAAAACCCAAAACAATCGAAATAAAAACGTATTTGCTAAAAGTTATCCGTCAGCAAATAGGCGCTAAACCGATCTCCCAAATAACACCACCCGATATTGCAAAAATTATCAAAATCTATACAGATCAAGATAAAGCTCCGTCCGCTAAGTGCATGTACCACTTACTTAAAGATATCTTCCGAGAAGCATACGCACAGGGCTGGAATGACAGGAACCCCGCCGAACCAATAAAATGTCCTAAAGTTACTGTGAAACGTTCACGAATGACATTTGTTGAGTTTAAGAAAATTTTAAATGAGGCGGAAAAAACAGGAAATAAAATAATGCATGATGCTATGACGCTTGCGCTAGTTACAGGGCAACGCCGTTCTGATATAGTAGAAATGAAAAAATCAAATATTAAACGAAATTATTTATTAATAGATCAATATAAAAGAGGTGCAAAAATCGCACTACCGATAAAATTGGAATGTAAAAAAATAAGCACTAGTTTACGAGACATTATTGAATCAACTGATAATGACTATTTAATATGTCTCAACAATGAAAAAATAAAATTAGACGATATAACGCGTCAGTTTTCACGGTTACGTGATAGAGTTTATAGCCGAAATTACTGGAACGGAACACCTACCACATTTCACGAAATCAGATCACTATCAGAACGTTTATATAGAGAACAACGCATTGACACCATGACATTATTGGGTCACAAATCCCAGCAAATGACTGATAAATATAATGATAGTCGAGGTCGTGAGTATAAAAAACTGAGAATAAATTAAACCTATTCGACAAATAGGTAAGCCGTTCACATCTTTTTTAACAGCAGGAATAGTACCAATATCATCAGCCGTTGGTTTATTGTTAGGCTAGTAAACACAAACATCATTTTCTTTTAGCGTTTTAACATTAAATGAGCCATTAATTGACTGACTATCTACACCCAATTTTTTAATGAAAATTGTAGTATTTATTGAAGTTGTGGCATTTTTAGCGTCCTCTTCTGATTTTTTGGCATTTTGTTCAGCGTAGACCTTAATCTGTTCCAGTAGTTTGGTGAGTTCATTTGACCAGCACAAATATCAATTAATGAATTTGTCCATTTAGTACCAACTCCCGTTACTATTTTACCTCCATTTGTTACTGCTATCGTACCTGTATTATACCTCGACATAAGTTCCCTCTAATTTGATTGAATACTTTGAGATTTTTTTATTGCAAATCGATTATAAAACCATCTGAGTTTTTCATTAAAAATACTAGCGTATTGAAACAAAACAAATATACTGGTTTACCTCCACCTGATTTATCAATTGTGATCGAAATATTCACTTTTTCACCATAAGTAAATGGCGGAATGTATAAACATAAATTTCGAAGCCTATTTTTAGTGTAAATTTTTTTTAAATCCATTGGGTATTGATTATTAAATAAAATTTTAGGATTACCTCGAAAATTTTCTAAAATTTCAAATGTTGCTGTAGTAAATCCTCTCCGATAATTAGATTTAACAATGATTTCATTAGCAAAACATAGTTTTTGCCATTGTCCATTTGCAATAACACTCATTATATGTACGTTTTGATTCGGATTTAACTCTTGCAATTTGACATCTTTCACAAATGAAACAGCCGAAAGCACATTTCCCTTGATTTGATTAACATTTAGAGTACCTTTAATTTCACAATTCTCATTGATAACGACATTATTCAACTCTCCTGATGTGGCACGCAATCTCCCTGAAATGTCAGCATTAATGGCTTTCAATGTTCCTGTATGCTTGGATAATTGCCAACCAGATACACCCTCTCTAAAATTATTTGATTCAATAACATTGCCAATTTTCGTGTTCGTTATTGAAGCATCACCAATAACTGCATCATTAATGACAACTTGATTACCCTGTGTCGTAAAGACTGTTTGAGGATTCCCATTGGCTGAGTTCATGATTGAAAAACGATCTTGAAGAAAAATGATATTACTTTGCATTCCTTGTTCAGTATTTTCAACACCCATTGTCATACCTGCAACATACTGTTGACCTTTGTCATCTACTTCAACTTTCATTGTACGATGAGCTGAAACTTTACCATTTAAATTATTTACCGTTTCACTGACATCTGAAATGGTGGTAGAAACATCTCCAACTTTTGTGTTAATTGCCTGTATTGATTTGGCAGTAGCGGCATTTTGTTCAGCTGTTGTCTGTTTTAATTCTGATAAATTGCTATTTATATTACCGTATTTAGCGTTCAACTCTTTTAAAGCAATGGCTGTTGCTGCTTTCTCAGTTAATAACGCTGAATGGGTTTCTTGAATCTCAGCGGATAAGTTGCCGTTTTCAACTCTGCGCTGTTTTGTCTCAGCGTCTATAGCCAGTGCATTTTCAATAATGGATTTTGCATTCGCTATTGAATTAATAGCAGCATTATCTGCAGAGTCGACAAGAGATTGCCAAGCGTCTGTTTCTTTTATTTCTTCAAAAATATGGTCTGTCAAATCGTTAGTATTGGTACTTGAAACACCTCTAACCCAATCTGTCCAATCACTGATGTTACCAATTTTATCGACAAGGCGAGCACGGTAGAAAAACTGTTGACCTATAGCTAACCCTGTCTGAGAATAATTGCAAGTTGGGTAACTAACATTGCTTAATAGCAGGGCATTTTCTTCATTTTCAGTCGTACTATATTGAATTTCTGTGTAACTACTATCTCCGCTTCCAATTGGAAACGACCAATTAAGGTCAATACCAAATACCACACTTTCGCTAGCAGTAAAGTCTACTGGTCTGTTAGGTTTACCAACTTTTCCTTTGATTGCTTTGGCTTGTGAATAAGCCCAGGGTGAAGATGCATCAATCGCATTTACTGCTCGTACTCGAACTTCATATACACCAGTATAAACACCTTCGACGGTAAAATTCGTTCCATTAGTTCGACCAATATTAATCCAAGACGAATTATCTTTTCTCCATTGAGCAATATAGTTTGTCGCACCTTCTACCACATCCCAAGAAGCTTGCAATGATGCCACCGACAGTCCCTGGGAGATATAACTGCTTTCTGATAAAACAATATTTTTGGGGGATGAAACTGAGCTTGGAGGAGTAACTGTTATTGGTTTTGGCTCTAATCGTATACCTTGATCTATATATTTGAATTTATTTGGATCATGATGAATAGCCGTAATTGTAAACTGACCCTCATTAGACGATGATATTGAGGTTACTCTATAATACTGAATAGCGATATTATCACTATCAATACACCATACTGCACCAGCAACTGGTGTCAGTTTATAATTAGCCGTAACAGTGAGTGTTTTTTTGTCTGTACTAATCGCTCTAATTGTTCGGCTTTGCGCAGAACCATCTGGTAAATTAAGGACTAACCGATCGCCCACATCATATTCAACGGCTCTATCTAATGTGATTTTTCGTCCTTCAACAGCGTGAATACGCCCGCCATTTTCTTTGCCAGAACGAGAAGGGTCAGCAATCCCAATAATTCGTGCAGGTAAAGGAATATAGCCATCGAGTCCTACCGAAAATGTGATCACTTCATCTTTTGCATTAGAAAGTAAAGCCCAACGTCCACGTCGTTGCGCTTCAGCTTGCGAAGTACAACCTATCGCTGTTAATTTCATGACATTGACATCATAACGACGCATCAAATCATGATCCCACACAGCCTCAACATCATCACAATAATGATTGTTAGGATCAGAATATGCAACTAAACAGGATGTATAACGATTTTTATATGAACCACCAGAATAGGTAAAATCACCGATAACATTAGAAGGATGATAGATAAAATCTGGTTCATCTTGTGGCATATCTGCGGTTAAACAGATCTGATCATTACCCCAAAATATAATACCCCGAAATGAAGCCACTAAATCTTTTAGAACGTTATAAGCCTCTTCTTGACTTTGTATATATTCGTTACAAGCAAAGCGAGGTTCCATGCCACCTCGACCATCAGGTACCATTTGATCACAATACTGACCTAATTGATAAATTGACCATTTATCGAGCATTGTTGAATCAATTCTGACCCCCATACCTGCTATCTCATCACGCATCAAATAATAAGAAAGCCAAGCAGGATTATTGGTATATGCCATTTTAAATCCGCCAGTCCAAGTGCCTGAATAGGTCCTGTTTACTGGATCATAATTGTCTGGTACTTGGACAATTTTTCCTTTCAGTTTACAACTAATTTTAGGAATAGAACCATTAAATTGGCTAGCATCTAACTCGATATAAAGTAGAGCGGTATTAGGATACCGTAATTTACTGTCAATAATTTCCGCATATGAAAAAACACTAAACGCATTAATCAATTTATTCGATTTCGAATCAGGTGTTAGTCGTCTAACACGTATACTCCACCCTTCTAATGCATTTGGTAAATTGATGCGATGATCTCGCTGATATTCTGAGGTAGTTTTTCCATTAAATTCACCATGAATAACCGTTTCAAACGCACTGCCATCTGTTGATAAGTCAATAGCATACTTGGTAACGGTTCCTATCATATCACCATTTTCTTTATACTCAATATGACTTGGTAAGCTTAATTTGATTCTAACTGCATCCAAGTTTAAATTATTAAATGAACGTATCCAAGGATTGTCAGATTTTACTGTAAAACCGATTTTTAACTCATTACTTATCTCAGGTATTCCTTGAATATAATCTTGCGTTTGAGCACCATTACGGAATTCCCATGCAACACCATTAAAATTACGTGTACCATCGAGATTGGCTAGTGGAGTATTATCAATGAATATATTTTGTTCTGTTAGATCGCCTTGAATTTCCCCTTCACTTAATGCTAAAAGCACTTTGAGCTTTGCTGTTGAAAGCAAATTATCGGGTTGTTCATAAGGTCTATGTTGCTTTTTTTTACCGCCCTTTTGACCTTCTATTAATTGCATAATCCACCTATTGTTGATCTTCTGAATAAATACCTGCGTTAATCACTGCGCCACCAATTTCACGGTTACCTAACAAAACAGGAACAGGATATCCTACCGCATTGGTATTAACGGGCGCCCCAAAACCATAATTAGGTTTATTTTCGGTATGTGATGCTCCTCCTGCATTAAATTTGGGTTGAGGAGTTAATAATTGAACAACCCCTCCTAACATCATATTAATACCAATACTGGTTAAAATAGACGTAACGGATAGTGTTCCCGCTGCCATCACTGCACTCCATGCGGCCAGTGATGCTCCAGCAGTGAAAAATGCAGCAACTAAAGCAACGGCTCCGATCACAACTTGTAATAAACCACCACTTTTTGCGCCTTGAGCTATCGGCATAATCACATAATTTTTGCCATTAACATTAATATCAAACTCATCAATTCCAATATTTTTTCCATCCACAAAAAAGGCAAACTTAATGCCTTTTAAATGAGCCGTACTCATATATTTTTCAAACCCTTTTATTGTCACACAAAGTGCGCGTAGCAATTCCCGGATATTGTTTACGTCATACGTATGCTTTTTTCCAAATTGCCTTGCCATTGCACCTTTCAATGTTAACTTACTGAGCATTAAATAACTCCTTATGCCGCACAATGCGAACAGTTCTATCTCTAAAATATTTACCGTAAGGTGTACGTGTAGATAATTGACCGTACAGGTGGTGTAAAATAAGATTATCACCCACATAAATAGCAGCATGATTTGTGACTTGCGAACCAATGCGCATCATAATCATATCTCCGACTTTCATATCATTCAGACCGACTTCAACAAATCCTTCTGCTTGCCAATTATCATCATAAAGATGCTCTTTCCCACTATTCCACCATTCTCGTGGCACTGAATAATTGTTTAATTTAATTCCATATTCACGATCATAATAATCCATTATTAATGACCAACAATCAGCGTGACCAAGCAACCACTGTCGCCCTGTATAATCTCGATTTATTCGTGGCGATATTGTGCAAAAGTCACCATCAGGAGCAGACATTATTCCCCATTCAATACCTGTATAATCACATTGAATACGGTCAAACTCTGACGGAACCAGTGACGTAACATCAGGATGAGAATGAATAATCATGATAATTTCACCTTGTTTTTCTGCAGCTATCTGTTCTTCTGGTGATATTAAAAAATGCGCTTTTGGATTATCTGAAATGTTTTTACAAGGTAGATAGATCTGTTTTTTTCCCGTATCAATAATGAATCCACAAGCTTCATTTGGGTATTCGCTATCCACATGCTTTTTGATTGAATCTAGTAATTTTTGTCGCATATTACTTACCTTGAAGATTAGCCGCAGGAAAACCACCAAACGGAAGAGGTTTATTACCATGTCGGGCTTTACAATCTTTTAATAGTCCTCCACATTCATCTTTTGCCGGATCATCGACGGCAATTCCGTCTTTGGTGAAAAACTTATTTCCAGCATAATCACAGCCTGTACCTGAGCGGTACCATCCACGCATACACCAAGTACATATTGTTGTGATTTGCCTGGTAGGCAATTGTAAATTTTGAATATCAAATGGCGAACAAAGTTCAAATTCAACAATAGCTTTCGTTTCTTCGCGTTTATTATTAATAAAAAATAATTGAACTCTTTCTTGAGTTGGATCGGCTGTGGCATTACCTGCTAACCAGTTGTCTGAATCAAGGTATTTTGCCATTGTGGTATGAATTTTTACTCTCGCTTGAACTAAATCATCATAATCTATACACAATCTAGTCACTCTTCCGTCAATATTACCGATTGACAATTTAGGGGTAGGTTGTGCACCCGTACTACTTAATTCAAGATCGCTTAATTCATACGGATAAGGTAAATATTCTTTACCTTGCCATTTTATAGAAGGTAAATTTCCAACAGCAAAGGAAGCCCACCCTTCAGCAGAGATATTATGAGAGTGAAATCGTAAAACCTCATCAAGCCCAAATTTTGTACAATCAACTTCAATAAGTTGTATCAGCTCATTGCCTTCAATGGCTTGTAAATCTTGTGTTATTGACATGTTCTCTCCATCAATCCCCAAAACTTAATTAAGAAAATTTTTTGAGGTTTACATTTGTATAATTAAGGTGCATAAGATTGGACAAAAGTAAAACTTAGCTTTACCACATTCGAAGAGATAAATTCAGATTTGATTGATTCGTTTTGAACACGATATAATCTTTCTTCTCCCCAAGGGTTAACCCACTGAAAGGAATGAATAATATGGCTGTTAAGAAACTGACGGATTTCAGACAATTCGTTACAATGACCCGTATAGGACAAATCCCATGTTTCACCTGATTTATTGATTCCAGAACTCCAAATTTGCGAATATCCATCATTAAATTTTACTTCTGTGATACTCATTTTTTCCCCTCCATTGGGGGAATGCATTGTTTTCCATTTAAATTTATCTACTTTCATATACTCCTCAAACAAAATTTGGTTTTGAATATGTCTAGGTAATTTAGTTGAATTAAAAACATCAAAACGGATATTTATTTATGTGATCAATTTTAACTTTAAACTTCATGTTTTTTTTGCAATAAAAAATTAAGTTAATTGTGTTGAAATGAATCCAGTTACGCGCTATAGACGACTAAAATACGATGATATTCCAAGAAATAGGGATGGTTAAAAATGAGTTGTTATTGTGTTTTAATATTCGAATAAGTATTAAAATTATGCTATTTAGAGGTTTTTAAAAGAATCTAAATGGTTAATATCATTACTTCATCGCATACATGACGTTGTATAACTCTCCTCCCGGTGAAACTGATTTTTTAAACATCTCATTCATTTGCCGTCTAATAACCGCATCTACTTGAGATTGAACTTGTTTTGGATCGGTATTATTGCCATGAGTAGAAGTACTATTTTCTGAAGACATATTTAATACAATATTGGGATTAACAGTGATTGCATTTGAAGAAGGTGTTGTGCGTTGGGCTAATGCTATCGGAGCCGTAATAGAGGTATGAACATAACCACCGCTATCATATCCTTTATGAGAATCATTCATCAGACTATAAAGATAGTCTACACCTAATCGTTTAGTTGCCTCTTTTGTAAAAACAAACTCGCCTTTATGAACAATTCCTGCTGGTTGGTACTTGTTACCTCGTCCGGTAAAACCGCCCGGTTCCAATGCATATCCCACACTTCCACCCGAAGCATATCCAAGAATTTCACCCCCTGTATAAGCTTGTTGAATCCCTCCGGTCGCTTTTCCTCCACCACCAAAACTCGTTAAAGCAGATTGAATAATCTGCGCTAAAATCAATTTATTAATAATTTCAATTAGATTAACTAAGATAGTTTTTGCAAACTCCTGAAAGTTTGCTTTGCCTGTTGTGACAAGCGTTGTCATCATTTGAGACATAGATCCAATTGAATTTTGCGCAAAATCTTTAGCAACACTAAAAACATCTTGAGATGTTTCAGCAAATTCTTTCAAACCGGTTGTTAAACCAGCTATCCAATCTCCTTTTTGTAAATCTTCTTGCACAAAACTTTCTTCTAAAAGTTGAGCTGCCTCAAGGTAGTTTTGGGTTATAGTGATGATGTTTTCTTGACTTAGGTTATTACTCGGATCTAAATCTTGTTCCTTGTTTCTTTCTAAATTAATTCGACTTTGATACCTTGACGATTGAGATGATGTCATTCCAAAGGTCGCTTTTTTATCTGCAATCTCATTTTGTAATTGAGTAGAATTGTGAGTAATATTTTGTAAAATCTGTTGGACTTTGATTCGACCATTGATTTCTTCAGAAATTGCCGCATTTTTTTCATATTGAGTAAGTAACGACGCTTTATTGGCTAGTAAATAACGTTCTTCTGCGGTTAGTCTACTTTTATTGTTTTCTTGTTCCAAGATGTTAATCTGAGCTTGCAAATCAAAGTATTTTTCACGTTCTGCCGTTATCGCACCGATCGTTGCATTCTGTTCTTTTAATGATTCTAGTTGAATTTGAAGATTTTTCTCATCACGTTGACTAGTTTTTAATAATGACGGCGCACTATTTTTTGAAGAAAATAAAGTATTTATTTTATTTCTATTGCCTTTATCGCCTTGAGGGTTGCCATTTAAATCATTTAATGACTCCAGTACTTTTTTAGAGTTATGGACTTTAATGATAATATCTTTCAATTTAATTATAAAATCGTCTAAATTATCATTTCCTACTCCCGTTTCCTTTGATATATTTCCTACATAAGTTGCAATCTCATTTAATTTATCAGCCAATTCAAATGAATCTGAGATTTTACTTATTTCATAAAGTTTATCATAAAAAACTGATGCATTTTCATTACTAATATTAAAAGACTTATTGGTTTTCTCAATTTGTTCACGAATATAACGTTGATGACCAGGTCTGCCATCAATATAGCTTGGATTATACTTTATTTGGGGATGTTCAGCTAAAATATCCCTGGTTAAAGATTCTTTTGAACTTATAACTCTTTTTGCATTTAAATCAAACTCTTCTAAAAGCTCATTAATTGCTTCTCTCGAATGAACAATTGTATTATCGGAGAGTCTTTTAGAAGTTTGAATAAATGCCGTCGCAAGGCTAGGATTTATATTTGCTAGCTCCTTCAATTCATCAGTAAATGACACTGTTCCATCTTTATTTAGTTTAACAATACCATACAATTTTTCTTGGGATTCTCTTAAACTATCAGTGGCAGATACAGCATTATCAAAATAGTCAAACAAATCCTTACCGACAACGGCACCCACTTTAACTATCGTACCAATAGCTTTCCCAACAGGACCAAACAATTCACCAATTTCTATTCCATGTTCAGCCAGTGTCATTAATGGATTTTTCTTTACATTCGCTTGTGCTGACATCTGTTTCATTTGATTTGAAATCTGACTTAATGCCGCACTCATTTTTTCACTTGTATTGGCAAATGTTTCTTGCGATTCAATTATCCCAATTAATTGATACTTAGAACTTTCAATTATTGAATTAAAAACTTGAAAAGCATGAGCATCAATAAATCCATTTCCATTAATGTCAGATAATTGTTGTTGCACATAAAGCAGATTATCCAATGCTTTGTTGACCGGATGAATGATTCCTAATAACTTATTATAGACACCAATTTGGTTATATAAAGATTCCAATTGACGTTTACTAATATTGTTATGCATTAGTTTAGATGTATTTAGTGTTCTCAAACTTTTATCAGTGGTTTTAAGCTTTACATCTAACTCGTTAATTCTTTTAATCTCTTTATCAAGATTACCTGTTTCAACTTTTAATGATAATGTAGTTGTTTTTGACATAGATTACCCATATTAAATAAACCGACTTTCGTCGGTTATTTTGATTTGTGTATGATTGTTAAGGCCTGACTTTCCATTAACCGAATATCATTAAAAATTTTTTGGTTTCCTTTAATATCAAGCATTTGCATTACCCAAGGCAAGCAATTATAGTCAAGACCTAAAATACCACTCATGCTTGTTCTCCACTGCGTTGACATGGCTTGGAATAACTGGAAAGCATCCCAGTTATCTGACCATATTTCTATATACTCATCTTCATAATCGACTTCCGATAGCCCAAAAGAATCAAGTTCAGCTTTTGAAGGCGTTGATGAATAAAGTGCAGTGGCAAGCTCTATGAGTTTTTTTCTCGTTGTCCCAACATCTCTTTATAATAAGTATTAGTTATTGCTTGCCAAGCAGCAGGATAGTTATTTAATAAGATATTTAAATTTTCTTGATTAAACTCTTCATCCAAATTCCAACCAGATACAATTTTTATCATAAATTCAATGATAGGTTTATCCTTAAGCTCGGTCTCAAACACGGTCAGTTTATCAACTGAATAATGTTTGAAATCAAAGCTAATTTGACCATCGTCCAATCCAGGACGCGGAATGGAAACTTCACATCTAAATGTCGGATCTGCAATAAGTTTAAATTTTGCCATGATTAAAATGTCCTAATTAATCTTTATAGAAAGTAATTGCTGGTGACTCAACTGTCGCACTTACTTTTACAGTTTCAATATCATTAATGGCTGTTGTTGGCGTCGGATCAAAAGCAATACGGACAGAGTCATAACGTGTTTCTTTAGCTTTAGGAACATACATTTTCATTGCAACAACATTATTGGTTAAATCCAACTGCTGTAACAATGTGTAGATAGGTAATGAGCTGTCATGAGCAATGGTAAAACTTTTACTTTTCGCTGATTTGATAGTCGGTAATTGACGTTCTGCATCATCATCAAGGAACTGAATTTGAATAAATTGCTGTTCACCACCTTCAGTAGCAACCTCTTTAATTTGAGGTAGTTGTTCCCATTCCGTTATTTTGGTAATAGTTCCTTGTCCTTCTCCTGCCGGGAATACCGTTGTATTACTAGTATTAATATTACCCAAAGTCACTTCATTGTTATTTACGTGAGAAATTTTTGCGACAATATTATTCAATTTAGTCCATGATGAAGTGAGCATGACTTCATCCCCGACCACTAGTCCATGCCCTGAATTTAACGTGACCACCGCTTCTTTAGCATTAGAAATTGAATTAAAGTTAGTTACTTCGTTGTGTGATTTTTGCACATACACACGAGAACCATTAGGTAAAGCAAAACCCATAATATATATCTCCCTTAAATTTTATTTAAAATATAGAATCAGCACGATAGTTAAAGCTGATCGGTAGTGTATAACAAGCATTATCCATTTTTGCTGGATAAACACTTGGTATAGAATTTACATAAAGTGAAAAGTTATGACTTGTTAACTCTAAATTGAGTGGAAAATGCTGAATAATTTCATCAGATATTTGTTGAGAACGTAACTTACCGCTATTAATAGGTGCGACAACAGAAATTTGATAAACACCTCGATAAACCTTCAATTTTCCTTCTGAATCAACGCTTGTTGTTACTTCTGGTAAAATATAAGTTCTGAGATAAATATCGGAATGAGAAAGAATTTCACTATTTTCATCGAAAACAGGTAAGTTTAGTTTTTTTGCAATAATATCAAGGTGAGATTCAAGCAATGCTGAGATTGTTGAAATCAAATTATCATCTCCTTAGCGACATTTTAAAAATAGATCTTGTTAATTATTGTTTGCTTATAAATTTCATAAAAACTTCAGAAATTAAGGAAGAGTTTTTAAATTTATTCAATAAATTCGATTAGAAAAAGCTATTTACACCTGATAAAACAATTATCTATTACACATAAACAGTGTGTTATTTTGAGGTGCAATGACCTGACAATAGTATTGCTGCCA
>NZ_JAFNNQ010000095.1:0-130294 GCF_026536675.1 Gilliamella sp. B2717
TTAAGTAAACCTAAGCGATGAGAACGCAAGCGTTCGACAAATTCGTCTGGAACGAATTTGATATGCATAATATGTAAATTTCATTTGAATTTATTATCAATCCATCAATCTAAACAACAAAATAAGCTAAAGATTTTAATTTTGCAGATATTTAGGTAATAAAACGCATTAGTGCAGGTTTTCAATACAAACATAGTCATTGTTTAAAATGAAAGATCACTATGCTATAGATTAAAAAGGCTGGATTAATCAGGTTGGCTAATAAAATTTGACGAGATTTGCAAATATTTCAACTTAACTTGCAATCATCATAGTGATCACAAGTGTTGAAACGATCTTGTTGGTCAATAATGGTATATTAATTGTTTAAGTCAATTAAATACCTTGGTAAACATACATAATTAATCGATAAGCGATATAAAACATCACCAAACCGACCAAGCAATCTAAAATAACCCACATTCTTTTTTGTTTGAATAGGGGGGTTAAAAGTCTGGCGCCGTAGCCAATACCAAAAAACCAGATAAATGAAACACAAACAGCACCGATCAGAAATGCTATTTTCTGTTCACTGGTTAATGTGCCTGCAATTCCCCCAACAATAACAACCGTATCTAAATAAACGTGTGGATTGAGTAACGTCACAGCTAAAGTCGCAAGCACGACTTTCAGTAAACTATTGTTTTTTGTATCTTGAGATTCAATTTGCATACTACTTGTGCCTTTAATCGCACTTTTTAATGCGTTAAATCCATACCATATTAAAAAAAGTGCCCCTAAAATGGCAAGAATATTGGTAATTAAAGGATTGGCACTAATAAATGTTCCGACTCCCATGATGCCAATAGACATTAAGGTAAAATCACATATAAAACAGATAGCTGACACAAAGAATATATGATTTTTTAATAAACCTTGCTTTAGTACAAATAGATTTTGTGCGCCTATAGCAATAATTAGACTACCGGAGATCATCGCTCCCCGTAATATTTCCGCCAACATAGTGTAATAATCCCTTAAATGTATTTAATTGTTATTTTGATATATTCCATCCTATTATTCAATACACTATAGCATCGTTGATATAAATTAAAGTTGATTAGGTTATATATTCGCTTTAGTGAATGCCGTTAATTGGCATTTTCCTTGATTAAAAATCAGAACAACAATGCCTATCGTCAACCAGATAATCCCCACTATTTTGGCTTGATTATCAATATGCAGTAATACCGGTATTAAGACCAAGATACCGATAATAGGCAAGCATATATCAAATATAAAAGATGAAATCCCATGGTTGAAATTCTGTTTTTTAAACTTGAAATAGCCGATCACTGAAAGGTGTAACATAATAAATGCAGTGAGTGCACCAACATCAACAAATGAAATTAAAGTTGGCAATCCTTTTGGACTGATTGCTGCAATCGCTGCCAAGGCTAAATTAAAAATTGCTGCAAATAAAATTGCGATAGTAGGTACACCGCTTTGCTTACCGACCTTTGCAAACATTGCAGGTAAGCGTTTATCTCGACCCATACTAAATAGTAAACGGCTAGAAGCAGCTTGTCCTACCATGGCAGCAAATGACGCGCCTATTGCTTTCATTAAACCTAATGCCCATCCAAGCCATAGACTTATCTCTTGGTTAACAATATTGTAAAAGGCTTTTCCTTGTAATTCTGTATGCGTTTGCAGATATTCGGGAGAGTAGGGACTGAGTAAGGAACCGACATAAATTTGAATAACAAACAGTAACCCTGCTATGAATAAACAAGTTAGGATAGCTTGACTGACTAAATTGCGTTCACCACGATTTTCTTCAGAAAAAGTTGCGATGGCGTCAAAACCTAAATACGATAATACGGCAATGGATACCGCTGTAAATAATTTTTCCCAAGTAAATAATTGTCCCCCTGTAAATGGGCTTAACCAGTCTCGTTCAATATCACTTGTTAATAATACCCAAATTCCTACAGTTAAAATCGCTAATAAAATTAAGACTTCCAGAATTAATATAACTAAAGTGATATTAATCGATTTTTTAATCCCTATTAAATTCAGTGCTGTTGTCACAATAACCGCTAAACCCGTCCATAGCCAAACAGGAATATCAGGCATGAGAGCATTAAGGGATATTCCACTAAATAAATAAGCCACAGCTGGGATAAACAAATAATCAAGCAATAATAACCAACCGACTAAAAAACCAGCATGAGGATGAATTCCCGCTGAACAGTAAGCATAAACTGATCCGGCATGGGGTAACGAATTTGCCATTCTGGCATAAGAATATGCCGTAAACCCCATAACTAATGTCGCTACTATATACACTAACGCCGTGGCGCCATCACTCGTTGCATCTAATACCCCAAATAATCCAACTGGGGCTGCGGGTCCAATAAAAAGCAATCCAAGAATGACCAGATCTCGAAATCGCATACTCTTTGTTAACTGCGGCATAACCATTCTCATATAAAATCAAAGCCTACATTCAATATGTTAATGGATGAATGGTTATACAGCTAAGATCAACTTGTTATTTATATATAACTTTTCGATCTATACGATTAATGGTGCTCTCTTATTTCATAGGTGTAACTCATTTTTGCTGTTTTACCTAACATAATTGAGGCACTACAATATTTTTCAGATGCAAGTTTTATGGCTTTTTCGACGGCTTCGTTGTCAATATTCTTACCTGTGACGACAATATGAAAGTTAATCGAGGTGTAAACTTTAGGGGAAGAATCAGCTTGAGTTTTATCGATATCAATCCACAGATCCCGTATATCTTTTTTAGCTGTTTTTAAAATAGCGACAATATCATAAGCCATGCAACCAGCAGCACCATGCAGTAATAGTTCCATTGGACGAGCACCACGATTGCGACCGCCGTGTTCAATGCCGCCATCCATGATTAAGGCATGACCGCTTGCTGTTTCGCCCATAAAACAAAATTCATCAACCCATTTTAATCGATCTTTCATGATGTACTCCTTACCATTTTAATTTTTAGAAATTTATTTTATTCATTGATTTTCTATTAAAATAAGCGATTTTTTGTCATCTGTCACTATTTGATCATGACCAAATACATTGTCATGTTAAACTTAGGTGGTCTGTCAAATATTAACCCTGTAAAACCGTACAATTTCGATGTATAACCAAATGATTATTTGAAATATTATTTAAAATCTGAATTTATGATCTCGATTTTAATGTTAGCTACTAAAACAAAAGGATGCTTTATGATACTAGAATTTATTCTGTTTCTTTGCATTGGGGCAGCAGCAGGTCTGTTAGCCGGCATGTTTGGTATCGGTGGGGGCGCTTTGATTGTGCCGGCGCTAATTTTTACACTCAACCACTTTACCGTTAATAGTGTTTGGACAAACCATATCGCTATAGCCACATCTTTAGCAACAATTATTGGGACGAGTTTGTCTTCAAGCTGGATGCATAATAAAAACCACAATATCGAGTGGTCTATTTTAAAAAGAATGGTTTTAGGTTGTATTATTGGTACTATCGGAGGATCCTACATTACGCCTTTGATACCGGGTGTTTGGTTAAAATGGATTTTTGTCATTTTCATGATTTATGTTGGTAGTCAATTTGTTTTTAAAACCCGTCAAGTTGTGCACAATCACGCTACTGAAGTGGTAAAGTTGAATACTAGTATTTATATCGCAATGGGCGGTGTTATTGGTCTTTTTGCCGCTTTAGTTGGCGTAGGTGGAGGCGTATTAGTCGTGCCTTTTCTAAAAAAATGCGGTATTGGTATGCGTAAAGCAATCGGCACATCAGCGGCTTTTACGCTACCGGTTGCCATAGCTGGCACGATAGGTTACATCATTTCTGGTTGGCATGTCATGCCTCTACCAAAATATTGCGTTGGTTTTGTTTATGTTCCTGCTGTATTAGTCATTATGCTCGCTAGTATTCCTATGGCAAAAGTGGGCCTACTAATAGCACAAAGAATTTCAGTGGATAAACTGATTAAGTTGTTTGGGATGTTCTTACTGGTATTAGCATTAAAATTAATGATTTCTTAGCGTTATACTCTGTTTTTTTGAAATGGTAAACAATTTAGTTTAGATTTTTTGTTTCTGTAAATTGTAACGTTATCTATACACTTTTATAATAAAAATATGTTATGCTTTCTCTAATTTAACTTTTATCGGGTTTTATATAAGGAAAATATAATGGCAGAAGAAACTATTTTTAGTAAAATTATCCGACATGAAATTCCTGCAGATATCGTATTTCAAGATGATAAAGTGACCGCTTTTCGAGATATCTCACCGCAAGCCCCCACTCACATTTTAATCATTCCAAACAAACTTATTCCAACTGTTAATCATGTGACTGAACAAGATGAACAGTTACTTGGACATATGATGATTGTGGCCGCTAACATTGCTAAACAAGAAGGAATTGATGAAAGTGGTTATCGATTAATCATGAATTGTAATAAAGATGCGGGACAAGAAGTCTTTCATATTCATATGCATTTATTAGGTGGAAAAAATTTGGGGCGATTAATAGGTTAATTTAATATGAGAAAAATTATAAGGTTATTAGCATTTATTGCATTTGTCAGTTTATTGGTGGGGTGTCATCTTCTTGATTCTAAAAAAACAGTCGATACTCCTCCAATTGACAATTCACCAATAGGCATTATTGAAACTCCGCCGCAAATTGTTAAAAAAACAGATTGGCGAAGTATTTTATCGCCATTTATTACTAAAATACTACAATCCTCATCAATCCCTGAAGGCAATAGAGTATTATTAATCAGTGATATACAAAATCGCACAGGTGAATTTGTCGCAAATAATCAAATTGATGAAGCGCTACACCAGTTAATGAGTAAGCAACCCATTTTTTCAGTTGTTAATAAGCAATCAATTAATCAAGCTAAACAAGCAATTGGTATTGGTTCAGATGATAAATTTGTGTCTCGAGGAAAAATGATTGGGTTAGCTAAATCAATAAATGCGCAATATGTATTGTTTACCACACTTTATCAATTACCTAATGATGATAATGGCACAGATGCTGATCTTTCAATAGAATTACTTTCTACCCAAAATGGCGAAATTTTAGAGAGAGTAACTTCAAAAGATTTTGCTCAGCCAAAGACGCAAACTAATAATAATCAAACTGAGGCAAATGAGTAATGGGACCGCTATTAATTGATTTTGAGGGGACGACCTTAACCAAAGAAGATCAAACGCTGTTACAAAATCCTTTAGTTGCGGGCATCATTTTATTTAGCCGTAATTTTCAGAATGTAGAACAATTATCAGAATTAATAAAAGAGATTCGTTCAGTATCCCCAGAACGATTATTAATTTCAGTGGATCATGAAGGGGGACGAGTTCAGCGTTTTAGACAAGGTTTTACATTAATTCCCCCTGCACAATCGTATGCGTTGCTGAATGATATTGAACAAGCAAAATCCTTAGCTTTTGATGCCGGTTGGTTGTTAGCAATGGAACTAATTGCCTTTGATATTGATTTGAGTTATGCGCCCGTATTGGATTTAGGTCATGAATGTTTGGCTATCGGCTCACGTTCGTTTCATCAAGATGTCGATATCGCATACCAAATTGCATCAGCAATGATTGATGGTATGCATAGTGCTGGAATGAAAACAACCGGTAAACATTTTCCGGGGCATGGTCATGTTATTGCTGATTCTCATAAAGAAACGCCAGTTGATCATCGCAATCAATCATTAATTGAACATGATATGCAGATATTTTCCAGATTAATTGCTGATAAAAAACTTGATGCAATTATGCCTGCGCATGTTATCTATCCAGCGTTTGATGATAAACCAGCGAGCGGTTCAAGCTATTGGCTTAAAACAGTGCTTCGTCAACAATTACATTTTGGTGGTGTCATTTTCTCGGATGATTTATCGATGGAAGGTGCTTCTGTCATGGGAAATTATGCTGAGCGAGCAAAAAATGCATTAGCAGCAGGTTGTGATCTGTTGTTAGCGTGTAATAACCGTCAAGGAACTTTTGCGATTTTAGAACAATTGGAAAGTTTAGATAAACAACACTCCCTTAGATCAACCAAAGCGCAATCGCTGTTAACAAAAAACAAAATTAGCTATGACGATTTAATCAAAACAGCTGATTGGCAAAATCGATATAATAATTTGATGAAACTAAACGAAAAATGGGCGGATTATAATGCAAATAGCCATCCTTGAAATTGATCATAATAAACGACTGATAGCATATAATGACAAGGCTAAAGCGTTACTTTCATCGACTTTGTTAACGTTACAACAACCTTTTGACTATCAGGCAATATTTCATCTGGATAAGACGCAAGGTGTTGATGAGCTAGATGATACTATTATTGTACTTAATGCACAGTATTATCTGTTGCAAAAAGTTAATGAAACATCAAAAACTATTTTTATCATTCAACCTATAGAATATCTTAAAAAAAGATTATCCAAAATTCATGTTGTGGCAAGTCAGGCTTTTGATATTTTTGCGACCCAAAGTAATGCCATGCAAAAATTAATTGCCCAAGCTAAAGCGTTTTCGATGCAACGTGAACCGTTATTAATCTCGGGAGAAACAGGTACTGGTAAAGATCTGCTTGCTTATGCCTGTCATCAATACAGTCCTCGAGGGGAGCAAACTTTTCTAGCGTTAAATTGTGCTGCAATGCCAGATGAAGTGGTTGAAAGCGAACTTTACGGTCATGCTGCAGGGGCTTACCCAGGGGTAATAGAAAGTAAAAAAGGTTTTTTTGAACAGGCTAATGGCGGATCGGTTCTACTTGATGGTATTGATGAAATGTCTTTTCAAATGCAGACCAAGTTATTACGTTTCATTAATGATGGCTATTTTCGTCGGGTTGGTGATGATAACGAGGTGTATGTTGATGTACGTATTATTTGTGCCACAAAAGTTGATTTAGCCGATTTAGTCGAACAAGGAAAATTTAGAAAAGATCTCTATTATCGGCTCAATGTGCTTTCATTACATCTTCCTTCATTACGCGAACGCAAAGAAGACATTGCTCCGCTAACCATGATGTTTGTCAATGAATTTGCCGATAAACAAGGCATACCTGCTCCTTATGTCGATAATGAAGTTTTTGACTATTTAGCCCGCTACTCATGGCCAGGGAATGTAAGACAACTAAAAAATATTCTGTATTGCGCTCTATCTCAGTTGACATCAACTAAATTGACCGTCAATGATATTGAGTTACCAGTGCAAACTTCATCAAGAATATCTAGCATTGATAATATCGAAAATAAGACATTAGATGAAATGACCAAACAGTTTGAAAAAGAGATTTTATTACAGTTATACGATAAATATCCAAGTTCTCGTAAACTGGCGAAACGGTTAGGCGTATCACATACGGCAATCGCCAATAAATTACGGGATTATGGTATGAATCGATGATTAATTTTGAAAAAAATCCAATTGAAAAATAACGATTGATTTGTTTTATAAGACAAAATTGTTGAACTATTTATTATGGAAAACTGACGAGACAATAAAGAATGATTGAATGCTTCAAACGCCTTAATCGATATAGAAATTTTCTAATTAAAAAGATTAAGAATAATCTTAAAACAAATCAACTTAACAAACGAAAATTAAATCAAACCGTTTTTGATGCTGAAAAATATCACTCATTATTAATAGTCATGTGCGATTTTGGTATTGGTGATGCAATCGTTGCATCTTTTCTTATTAATGAATTAAGACAGAAAAATTATCAAGTGAATGTTGTTGTGGATGAACGGTTAAGCTTTTTATTTAATGGTTTTATTGAAGTCGATAATGCTTACTTTTTTAATAAAAAAGAGATAAAAAAATTTTGCAAAACCGAAAAAAATATCAAGATAGATCTTGCCATTGATCTTTATGATGAAGGTGATAATAGTCTTAGAAGAGTTGAACTTATCTCATCTTTTGACCCGACGCATACCATAGGGTTTAATCAATCTAAATTCTTACAATATGATACTTCAATTGTTTTTAACGAGGTGAACGCTCATATCACTCAACGAAGCTGTAAAATTCTAGATCTTCTGAAAATTAGTTATAATTGTGTTCAATATCATCTCAATATTTATCATGATGAATTATTAACAGCCAAAAAGTTTATTGACGAAGTGTGTAATGGATCGGATAAATTTATTATTGTTTTTAATCCGTTTGGATCGTCTGAAACGAAAAGTTTTTCACATGAACAAATAAAAAGAATTAACGCTTTTCTATCACAACAAACAAATTGTACTACCATTATTGTTGGGGAACAGAAGCAAATTTGTGCTATTGATGAATTACCGAATATTCATCTCAATAGAAATCCATCTTTTATTATGGCATCAGCGCTTGTTTCGCTATGTCATTTAGTCATCAGTGTGGATACATCAGTTGTGCATGTTGCATCAACTTTTAATAAACCAATGATAGCCGTTTATAATAATCGTTTTAATGCTGGTTTTAATCTGAATAAAGTTTGGGCACCTATCGGCACGAACGCTAAACTTTTATTTACACAACAAAACAAGATTACAAAGGCAGGTGATCCGATTGCTGAATTAGATATCCAATTGATTATCGAACAGATTAAAGAAACATTAAAAAGTTTCAGACCTTTGGTGTAATTTAAGCGTAGGATAATTTACGCTATCGATAATCGTTTAAATTTAGGTCATGTTGGTTGAAATTGTTAAGTAAATGAATCAATTTTTATACAAACGAACTTCAAAAATCAATATTTACCAACTTTCATTCCCAATTCAGTGACTAATAGTATAAACTTACCGCCATCCAATATTGAGTTTGGAATTATTAGTTAACTTTTTTATAAAAATAATGTTGACCAGTTATCAATTATTAAATATAACACTGTAATAAAATTTAAGTATTAAGAGTCAATAAAATCGTTGTGTCGTGAAATAATCTAAAAATCTTTAGTAGAGTGTGATTTCTATAGATTGGCATAAAAAAATACAGAATGTTGAATTAAAAATTATAATTGAAATAAGGCATTTTGTTTTAAATAATTGGCTATAAACTAAATAATATTAGAAAATTCCAAGTTTGGTTGTGCTTTGAAGACTGATTTTGGTGTTTAATCATGACTGATGTTATTTGACATATGATTGATAAGCTCACTTTAAACGTTATATTATAATGTTAAACGATACAGTATAGAAAAATGGGATCAGCTTTGTGATAAATGGCACTTGTATGATCTGTATCCCTTTTTTTGCGTGATTAAAATATATCAAACCTTTAACTAAAATATTAGCTAATTTTACCAAACGAATAATTGAATGTTTCAACCCAATTGCAAAATAGTACGTAATATAGTGATTAGAAAGTTAGAAAAGCAGTAAATTGTCAATGCTTTTAACGTTCTAATGTAAGCATGTAATGTAGCAACCCATTTAATTGATAGCGTTTATTAAATTACGAATTGTAATGGCTGGAAAAATTCAAATTAATACATGGGGTAATATTAATTATGAGTTATCTTAAAGAGTTACAGAGAAAAGTTAATAAATATAAAACAAAATACAAAGTTAATGATAAGAAAATTGCGCTTAAATTAATTTGGTGGAACATTGTTCAAATAATTAGTTTAAAAACCAGTAAAGATAAAATATCTAAGAAAAATCTAAATAAAATAGCCCTAATTTTATCAGGGGGTATTGGTGATATTTTAATTGGTTTTAATTACGCTTGTTATTTACGAGAATATTTAAAACCTAACAACATTATTATCGATATTTTTGTTAATAATGCTGGTATGGTGAAATCTTTAGATGGTGGGGCTGAATTTAATATTTTTCCCGTTTTAGAACCAATAAATGATAAATATCTGTTGAAAATAGGATTAGTTAGATACCCACAAATTTTAGAAAATAACCTTATTTATTCAAAGCATTCCAAAAATAAAAAATTGCTTAAACTTATTGACGTTTACAAAGATTTTTACAAGAAAAATACCCGTTTTTTTGATTACTTACCTTTTATGGACGGCATGACTAATCAGTTTTCGCTTATCAATGGACATAAAAGAATACAACAACCTGATATTGCTAATTTATTAAATATTAGTCGTAATTTTAAGTATACCCCTAAAATATTTCACGAAAACCGAATATTAAACAATTTAAGGCTCAAGCCAGGTAAATATATCACTATCAACAGGGGCGTTGATAATCAAGGTAATGTGATTGAGTCCACTAAACTGTGGAGCTTACACAATTATAATGCTTTAGTAAATCTTATTAAAATCAATTATCCAAATTATAAAATTGTTCAATTAGGCGCATCAACCGATCGATGTCAACTGATTGATAATGTTGATATAAACTTGGTTGGCGAAACATCATTAGATGCCCTTAAAGTATTACTTAAGCATTCTGTACTACATATTGATAGTGAAGGGGGAATGGTACATTTAAGAAAGGCTTTAAATGGAGGGGTATCTGTCGTGATTTTTGGGCCTACCTCTGCCGATTTTTATGGATATGCTGACAATATTAATATTGCTTCTAAAGCTTGCCCATTTAGTTGCGAATGGTTAAATGAAACATGGGCAAAAACTTGCATCAATAGTCTCAACAACCATATCTGCATGAAATCTATAGATACAAATTTTGTTTTTGAACAAGTCAAAAAATTTTTAAAGCATGATGAAAGTATAAATTAATTATTATCAATAGTCGCTTTATTGGAAAGGTCAAAGACTAAACTAGCATAGTTAAATAACACGATTGTTTACTCAAGTTATAAATATAATTACTTATTTATTCAGTTTTTTTGCTATAAAAATAATTTTAATTATTAGAAATTTTTCTAAAAATTTTCCTTTATTTTAGGGTATAATACCCCGCCCAAAAGCTAGGTTAATGTAAATATATTTTAATATTGAAACTATATGAGTAAATAAGAAATCAATTATGAACTATTTTGATAAATTACAGCAAAAAGTTAACAAATATAAATCACTTTATTCCAATAAGTATAAAAAAGCTGCAATCAAATTGTTGTGGTGGAATTTGTGTAAACTTTTTGACTTTAAATCAAACAAGCAAAAATTTGATCCGATTACTAATGAACCCTATGAAATTGAATATCGGTTAGATCGTTTATCTTTTTTCATTACAGGGGGAATCGGTGATATCTTAATTAATCTTAATTACTGTAGTTATCTCTTAGATTATTTGAAAGATGAAATTAAAACTATCGATATTTTCGTAAAGAATACCAAATTAGTTAAAGAATTGATTGGGGAATCAGTTTTTAATATCTATCATAAAGATGAGTGGAATCAAGATCGAGTAGCTTACTTACTTGATTTTAAAATAGATCGTTTTCCACTAATAGTTAAAAATAATTTAGTTTTACTCCCGTCAAATGTAAATTTGAAATTAAAAAAATTGGTTAAATTGTATGAAGAATTTTATCGAATAAATGGTAAAATTGTGTACGATCCACCTAAAATTGACTCATTAAGTATTCAGTATTCTATAATCAATAATCAAAATAGATTGCAACAGCCAGATATTTATGGTTTTTTGAATATTGATCGCAATAATTATAAATTTTTACCAGCACTATCTGATGATGAAAAAGTTTTAAAAGATCTAAAATTAGCCGATACAAAGTTTATTACGCTTAATCGTGGGGTGGATGGGACAAATCCTCAAAGTGAATCCACAAAATTATATCCGCTTGAATACTATGATGAATTAGTCAGGCTGATAAAAACAGCGTTTCCAGAATACAAAATTGTTCAATTAGGTGTATCGACAGATAGATGTCAGTTAATTAAAGGTACGGATTTAAACTTAGTTGGAAAAACGACGTTAAATCAGTTGAAAGCTATTTTGAAAAATTCCATGTTACATATTGACGGAGAAGGTGGAATGGTTCATTTAAGAAAGTCTTTAGAAGGTGGTGTTTCAGTCGTGATTTTTGGTCCGACCTCTGCAGACTTTTATGGTTATTCAGATAATGTCAATATTTCTTCCAGTGCGTGTCCTTTAACATGCGAATGGATAAATAATAAATGGGCATCATATTGTATCAATAAAAACAACAATCATATCTGTATGAAAAGTATCAAACCAAATTCGATTTTCGAAGAAATTAAAAAAATATTGAAATAGCACAAACTGGAAATATTAATATGAATCAATTTTATTCTTACCTTGATAGATTTAGAAATACTAAAGTAACGGTCATTGGGGATATTATGTTGGATCGTTTTTTGTATGGAACGGTAGAGCGGATTTCTCCTGAAGCACCCGTACCCATTTTCAGATTGGATCATGAAGAGGTGATGTTAGGTGGTGCAGGTAATGTGGCGGCAAATTTAGCGTCTCTTGGCTGTAAACCTACTTTTTTAGGATTTGTTGGTTTAGACACAAACGGTAAGCTTGTTACTTCACTTTTAAAAAATGCAGGAAGCCATAGTCATCTTTATCGATTAAAAAATCATCCAACTATTATCAAAACACGATTCATCGCTAATCATAATCATTTACTTCGTGCTGATGCTGAAAAGCTACTTCCGTTTGTACCTGAATTACTCCCTAAATTTTCTAAGTTAGTCAAGCAAGCCATTAAGATGACCGATATTGTTTTGTTATCGGATTACAATAAAGGTATTTTTAATCAAGAAACCACTCAGATGATTATTAATCTTTGTAATAAGTTTAATATTCCAGTTATTGTTGATCCAAAAGGTAATGATTATTCTAAGTATCGTGGTGCGACATTAATTAAGCCAAATATCAAAGAATTTTTTGATGCAACAGGTATTAAACTCAATCCTGATAGTCCACAATTTGATGATGAATTGAAACAAGGTGCTGATATTTTCTTAAAACAATATGGTATTAAAAATATTATTGTGACCTTAAGTGAATATGGAATGGCTTATATTTCATGTGAAAATAAAAATTTCATTGTCAAAATACCAACAGAAGCTAAAGAAGTTTTCGATGTTTCTGGTGCGGGGGATACCTCTTTAGCCACATTAGGTATTGCTTTAGGTGCAAAAGCACCAATTGCCGAAGCGATGCAATTAGCCAATATTGCATCAGGAATTGTGGTTGGAAAATTAGGCACAGCCACTGTTTCTTTTAATGAGTTAAAAGCAAAATTAACGACAAAAAAATGTGAAATTAAGTGTACTCGAACAAATAAAATTATCAGTTTATCCGATGCTAAGCCAATTATTGATGAATTAAAAAAACAAGGTAAAAAAATTGGATTTACAAATGGCTGTTTTGATTTGTTACATTTAGGGCATTTAAGTTCTTTGCAACAAGCTAAAAATGTTTGTGATATTCTCATTGTGGGAGTGAACTCAGACGATTCGATAAAAAAATATAAAGGTGCTGATAGACCTATTCAAGATCAAAACACTCGAGCCACGTTACTGGCTTCACTCGAATTTGTTGATTATGTCATCGTATTTAGTGAAGATAATGCGTGTCATATTGTTGAAGAACTTCGACCTGATGTGATTGCGAAAGAAGGCTACACCATTGATAATTGGCCTGAAGCGCAAAAAGTAGTCAGTTATGGTGGTGAGGCCATTATTCTTGAACGTATAGAAGGTTATTCAACCTCTCAGTTAGTCGCTAAATGTAAAAAATAATCGACGATTGGGTGATCTAAATGCATATCGAGCAGATATGCATTTTTTTTGATGCAAAGATTCTATTCTATTTTCAATTAACGAAGTTTTATTGTAGGAATAATTAATTAAGACTCTTTTAAGCATTTATTAAACTAACGAGACATCGTTATTTGTAGTATAATACCTATTATTTTGATAATTTTTAATTAACTTTATGTCGGACAAATATACCTCTTGGAAAACACTTAGACTGCTTTGGCCTTTTGTTGCACCATACAAAAAAGCATTAATTGCGGCCGTGTTTGGATTGCTATTAAATGCCGCTACTGATGCTACGCTAATTTCTCTTACAAAACCGTTATTGGATCATGGTTTAATGGGAAAAAATTATTCGTTATTGATGATCATTGCTGGATCGATCATTGGTTTAATACTGTTAAGAGGATTGTCAAACTACGCATCGACCTACTGTCTATCGTGGTTGTCGGGCAAAGTTGTCACCAAATTTAGGCAGTTAATCTTCAATCATCTTGTTAAAAGCCCCGTTAGCTTCCATGATAAGAGTTCTGTGGGTGACCTTGTGTCAGTTATCACATTCAATACACAACTCTTATCCAAAGCTTCATCTGATGCATTAATTATCTTGGTTCGAGAAATTACCTACGCCATTGGGCTTTGTTGTGTCATGTTTTATGGTAGTTGGAAATTAGCATTAGTGCTATTTATCATTGTTCCTTTAATCATTTTTATCGCACAATTTATTGCCAAAAAATTTAGAGAAACCATTAAATCGATGCAAAAAGGGATGGGTGAAATTACCACCGCTGCCGATGAAATGTTAAACGGTCATAAAGAGGTATTAATATTTAATGCCAAGGATTACGAAAAACGTAATTTTAGCCAGATAACGGATACTGTGCGACGTGGCGTATTAAAAATTGAATTTGTTTCAAGATTGTCAACACCAATCATCCAGTTGATTGCAACTTTAGGTTTAGGGGGCATCTTGTATCTGGTTGCCAGTGAAAGTTTGGATATCACGCCTGGATCTTTTACCGTTGTATTTTCTGCTATGGTTGCGGTTATGCGCCCACTTCGTGAATTAACCAGTTTACATGTTGAATTACAAAAAGGTGCGGTAGCTTGTGAATCATTATTTGGGATCTTAAATTCACCATTAGAAGAAGATGAAGGTAAAATTGAGAAAGATAAAGTTAATGGTAATATAGAGTTTAGACATGTTACCTATACTTATCCTACTCGAAATACACCCTCACTCAATGATATCAGTTTTACGATAAAAGCGGGGCAAACGGTTGCATTAGTTGGACGGTCTGGAGCCGGTAAATCTACCATAGCCAGTTTAATTCCTCGTTTTTATGATGTAACAAACGGCGAAATTCTGTTAGATTCGATTAATATAAAAGATTACACATTAAAATCATTACGAAGCCAGATTGGATATGTATCGCAACGCGTGCATTTATTCAATGGAACAATAGCCGATAATATTGCTTATGGAGAGAAAGGAAAACATTCTCAAGAAGCCATTATGCACGCTGCAAAATTAGCAAATGCTTTAGAGTTTATTGACAAATTAGAACAAGGTATTAATACTGAAATTGGTGATAACGGCGTATTGCTATCAGGAGGGCAGCGACAACGGATTGCAATTGCCAGAGTTCTGTTACGTAATAACCCGATTTTAATTTTAGATGAAGCGACTTCAGCATTAGATAATGAATCCGAACGATTGGTACAGGAAGCGATTGAAATTTTGCAAAAAAATCGTACATCTATCATTATTGCTCATCGATTATCAACCATTGAAAAAGCCGATCGAATTTTAGTTATTGATGAGGGAAAAATCGTTGAAGATGGCGATCATGAATCACTTTTAGCGCTGAATGGTATTTATTCTCAAATGCATAAAATGCAATTTAATGCGTAATATCATTAATTTATTTATGAAGAACAATATGACTAAAAAACATCAACAAGAAAAGCATGATCTCGATAAAGATTCATCAACATGGCAAACGTTTTTGAAACTGTGGCCATATATTATTGAGCATAAACTCATTTTATTTGTCTCTGTATTATTACTTTTCTTAAGTGCATTTGCCGATACATCACTCATTGCAATATTAAAACCCCTTTTAGATAGAGGGTTTAGTGATGGTGATAAAAGTTTTTTACTTATGGCTCCCCTCTATATTTTTGGGTTGGTTTTATTACGAGGTATCGCTAACTACGGCTATTCGGTTTCGTTAGCATTTATCTCTGGAAAAATTGTCATGCGGATTAGACAAAGGTTATTTAACCATTTTGTCGATGCGCCGGTTAGTTATTACGATCAAAATTCGAATGGTCGATTATTGTCTCGTATAACTTACGATACCGATCAGGTAGCCTCGTCATCATCCGATGCTTTAATTATCATTATTCGGGAATCAGCGTTTATTTGTGGATTATTTTATACGATGTTTTATAACAGTTGGCAATTATCATTGTCACTGATCATCATTACTCCCATTGTTATTGGTTTAATTACGTTTATTTCTGTGAAATTCCGACGATTAGCTAAAAATATGCAAAATTCAATGGGTAATGTCACCATGTCTGTTGAACAAATGTTAAAAGGACATCGTGAGATCATCGTATTTGGTGCACAAGACGAAGAGTCGAACAATTTTGTTAAAATAAGTAATAAGTTTCGTCGTGACGGTATGAGACTTGTCTCTATTTCAGCGCTCTCTACCCCAATTGTTCAGTTAGTTATTTCATTTGCAATTGCTTTTGTTTTATTAACGGCAAGTAATCCAGATTTAAATATCACAGCGGGTGAGTTTACGGTTGTTTTTTCTTCCTTAGTTGCGCTTATGCAACCTATTAAAAGTTTGACTAGTGTGAATGCGAGTTTTCAAAAAGGTATGGCGGCATGTCAAACACTCTTTTCCATTTTGGAGCAACCTGTCGAAAAAGACACGGGTAAACTTAACATTGAACGTGTAAAAGGGGATATTGAATTTAAGCATGTTAGTTTTGGGTATGAAACCCGACAACAACTTGCGATCCAAGATATTAGCTTTACTGTTTCGGCAGGAAAAACCGTGGCTTTTGTTGGGCGTTCGGGTTCAGGGAAAACGACGATCACAAATTTACTGACACGTTTTTATGATATTTCTGAAGGTGAAATATTGATTGACGGACATAACATTCAAGACTTAACTCTATTTTGTTTAAGAAACCAAATTGGATTAGTTTCGCAAAATGTTTTTCTGTTTAATGATACCATTGCCAATAATATTGCATATGGTCGACTTGATCAGTATTCACAAGCTGAAATAGAAGCAGCCGCTAAAAAGGCTTTCGCTTATGATTTTATTATGAATTTTGAAAAAGGTTTTGACACCAAAGTTGGGGAAAGTGGCGTATTATTATCAGGTGGTCAACGCCAGCGGATCGCTATTGCAAGAGCATTATTGCGTGACAACCCTATTTTAATCTTAGATGAAGCGACTTCTGCATTAGATACGGAATCTGAACGTGCCATTCAAAAAGCGTTAGATGAATTACAAAAAGGCCGAACATCTTTAGTGATTGCACATCGACTCTCAACGATTGAAAATGCCGATGAGATTCTAGTCATTGATGATGGACATATTATCGAGCAAGGTAATCACGCAGCTTTATTAGAGAAAAAAGGAATATACTTTAATTTATATACAGGTAAACAATTCCAATAAATTAAGTGAACGCAAACTATAATCAAAAGCTGTATTAGTCAAACCGGAAAAGTCGCTACTATTGGATTTTTGAGGGTAAAAAGAATAATTGCAAGATATTTAATTTAAAAATATTATTTGTAGTAAATGGTGCATCATGGAAATAATTTAGATGAATAAACAGAATACGATTAACATCGCTTTTTGCTCAGATAAAAATTACTTAAAATATGTAGCGATAGCTATTCAATCAATCTATTTTAACAATTTGAATAATGCGTTAAAATTTCATGTTTTTCTTTATGATGTCGAACAAGACGATATTGATCAATTGAGTCGTTTAAGCTCAGATATTATCGTCTATCCTATACCTGAAGCATGTTTGGACAAATATGATAACGAACATGCGATAAAGCATCTTAATCGTTCCATGTTTATTCGACTACTTGTCCCGCGGTTATTAAATGGAAAAGTGGATAAATTAATCTATTTAGATGCTGACATCCTTTGTTTCAAAGATATATCTGCAATAAATAATATTGACATCGATAATGTCGTGTGTGCGGCCGGTATTGATTCATTAAATAATGAAAACGTTTCTAAAAATATTCAACGATTAAACTTGTCGACTACACATTATTTTAATTCAGGTTTTTTATACATTAATGTAAAAAATTGGAATGATTTTAACACCGAAGATAAAGTAAATACGCTTTTATTATTGCATAAAGGTCAGTTGCGTTATCCTGATCAAGATGCGCTTAACATGGTATTACAAAATGATGTGTTAATCGTTGATCCTAGTTGGAACTACTTATTCACATGGATTAACGAAAAAAATAAAGATAAGTTTTTTGAAACTGAAAAAAATTTACCTTACTTTATTCATTTTACGGGAGCGAGAAAACCTTGGTACCATGAGCATGTGGGTGCTGCCCAGAATTGGTATCTTTTTTATAAACATTTTACGCCATGGCGAGATAGTTGTTTAGACAGCTATCAAGATAAAATGAGACCAACTGATTGCCGTGTCTATGCAAAAAAATTCTTTAAAAGTGGTCATGTATTAAAAGCCTTAAAATATGCATTTATGTATATTAAACTTAAAAACAAAAAATAAAGTTAATCAAAATGAAATTAAGTGATGAATTGTTTAAAGTAATCTATCGACTAACGCACTCTAAGCGTTATAAACATAACCGTAAACGTTGGCCTCATGTCAAAATCTCTCGTGGGGATTGTGGGCAAATAGTCGATTTTGCTTATAAAGGGATCTCGATTCCTATCATCGATCTTAAGTCATTAAAACATGCCTTTACCGGTCAATTAGTCATGGTTGCTTCTGGGCCATCCATTAATCAAATAACGTTTAAACACTCTCCATCGGTATTAACTTTAGGGGTAAATGGCTCATATTGTCTAAAGGACAAGATAAACTTTAATTTTTACGTTATCACGGATATTCACTTTTTTTCTCAACGACCTGAGATTGTAGAACAAATTATTGCTAACCCAGATCTTCTCTTATTTTTGCAAGTTGATGGTTTAGTGAAAATCATAAACCTTTTCGGTAACCAATCCATCTGTTGTAAAGTTGCGTTAATTGAAGATGCGTTCAAACTGACTTATCAACCAATCCAAACATTGTCTGAAATTGAAAATGATCCTACCCGAAATAAAAGTATTTACTTCTATCATAATGATCATCGGGAACATGAGCCGTTAGCCTTTGAGACAAATATTGTCAATGGCGTATTTCCGGCTAAAACTGTTGTTTATTGGGCGCTTCAAATAGCCGTTTACTTAGGTTTTAACCAACTTTATTTAGCTGGTGTTGATTTAAATAATTTCCATTTACCTCGATTTTATGAAACACCAGACAATATCACCTATTCACAATTAGCATCTGATTTTGAAAAAAATATTCTCCCTGCTTTTGAGCACGCAAGTTCTGTCATGAAAGCGTTAAAAGTAGAGGTTAAAAATATGTCTTTAGATAGTGCTCTTGATACGGATATTTTCGAAAAACAGGCTTATAACGATGTTTTTAATTCATTATAACTGAGTAAGCTTACGCTATATAAACTTCATGACAATAATATTTTTTAAGTGAAATCTGATTTAAAGATTTATTGTCAGCTGATCTATATAGTGCTTTAAGTTCATTATATCTAAATTTTGGGCTGAGTTTTCGGGTGCAATGATCTGTATTGCATTTTCATAATTAGGTTTATACACATCGTTATTTTTATATCGGGGATCAAAAGTATCAATCTCAGAACTATAAACACTAATTAAAGGTTTATTATAAGCATTGGCAAGATGTACAATAGAGGTATCAACCGAAATAACAAAATCACAATGTTTAATTAACGACGCAGCATGAAAAAAATGATTGAGTGGATTAATTACTATATTTGGTGATGGATGTAATTTACTGATTTTATCTGGCAAACCAACGACAATGGTTACTATATTGGGGTAACTCGACATAAGATCTATAATATCTTGTGCCTGTTTGCTTGAAAAACTTCGGCGATCTGAGGATGCATAAGGATTAAAAATACAGATCTTTTTAGATGGATAATTAGATAAAAGACCTTCAACTTGTAAATCATATTCATCGGAATAATGAAGATCATATTTGTAATCATTTTCGCTTGTTTGTATATTAATTCTATTTAAAATATACCTAAATCTTTGACTAAAATGTGCACTAAAATCCGTATAGGTGATGATTGAGTCATATACACGGTAACAATTGGGATAGTTAAAGCCAATAGTATGTTTAGGTTTTATTTTCTTGATGATCTTAAAAATCCAATTGGAATAACTGGTTCTATTGTTTGGATCAATAAATAGATCGCATTCTAAAGATTTTAAAACACGAATCTGTGATTTGGTTAATGGTCTGTCAAGACAAATAACTTGACTGACATAGGGATTAGATTCAAATAAAAAAGCATTGGATTTTTTTGTCAGCACTGTCACTTCAAAACCGTGAGTGGCGAGAATTTTAGGCAGTCCTGATATGATAACAGCATCGCCAAGTCCATTTTTACATGCTTGAATGGTGACTTTATCTATTTTTGATAAATCTAATTGAGACCGTTTCAGCTTAAAGGACAAAATAAAAAGTTTTACATTTTTGAATAAATAATTTCGTTTTCTGTTTAATTTGCTAATTGTATTGATAATTTTTTTAAGCATCGGCTAGGTCTAATTGTTTTGTCTTGATTTTTTTATTGTACCAAAATTTGTATCAGTAAAACATAACCATTAATAAGATAAAATGTTTTTCAAATTATGAAAAACAAATAAAGAATATTTAAATCTGATTGAATAAGAACACTCGAAAATAACGATATTATACAATATAATATCTTTATTCATTAATTAAAAAGGTAATTATTATGATTGTTGTGACCGGTGGAGCAGGATTTATTGGTAGTAATATTGTAAGAGGTCTAAATAAAAAAGGATTTAAAGATATCCTTGTTGTTGATGACTTAAAAGATGGGACAAAATTTTCAAATCTTGTTGATCTCGATATTGCTGACTATATGGATAAAGATGATTTTATTGTCGCCATTTTATCCAACGAAAATTTAAATATCGATGTCATTTTTCATCAAGGTGCATGTTCCTCAACGACTGAGTGGGATGGCAAATTTATGATGGAAAACAATTATCAATATTCTAAAGATCTACTACACTACTGTTTAGAATTTGATATACCATTTTTATATGCTTCTTCTGCTGCAACTTATGGTGGTCGTAGCGACAACTTTATCGAAGATAGAGCTTATGAAAAACCGTTGAATGTATATGGGTATTCAAAATTTTTATTTGATCAATACGTAAGACAAGTATTACCAACGGCTAAATCACAAGTATGTGGTTTTCGCTATTTTAATGTTTATGGGCCTCGTGAAACACACAAAGGTAGTATGGCAAGCGTTGCATATCATCTTAATGAACAGCTTCACAAAGGCGAAAAACTTAAATTATTCGCCGGAAGTGATACTTTCAAACGTGATTTTATTTATGTGGAAGATGTGGTTGATGTTAATTTATGGTTTTGGGAAAATAAAGTATCAGGCATTTATAACTGTGGAACTGGTAAAGCTGAATCATTCCAAACAGTAGCTGATGCGGTACTTAACTATCATAAAAAAGGTGAAATTGAGTATATACCGTTCCCGGAACATTTAGAAGGACGTTATCAACGTTTTACCCAAGCTGATTTAACCAAATTTAGAAATTCAGGTTGTCCGATTCAGTTCAAATCGGTGACCGAAGGTACGACCGAATACATGAAATGGTTAAATAACCAATAAAGTTTACGCTTTTTGGGCAATAGCATTTTTAATCATATTAACAACATCGTCCCTTAATAAACCGTTTTATCGTCATATCATTAAGGGGCGGGTTGATTAAGTAATTTTCCTCAAGTTTTTAATAATATCTAGTGCTGGCTGTAAATAATTGGTATAGTATATTGGTTATTTAAGTTACGGGTTGTTCAATTCCAATACAATCAATTCATCCCTTTTTTATGAAAATACTATGTTTTCTTTATATTGAATTATTCCTTAAATAAACTTTCTAGCGTTTACATATAAACTGAATTATCTTTTTAAATTAGGTGCATTTAAGTGATTGATGATTTTTCTGAAAATGGTTTGCTTGCTCAAACTATTCAAGGCTTTGTGGCAAGAGAGCCACAACGACATATGGCAAGTAAAGTTTCTGAATCAATTAAAAAACAAAAATCATTGGTTGTTGAGGCGGGAACGGGTACCGGAAAAACATTTGCTTATTTAGTTCCTGCGCTACGGAGCGATAAAAAAGTTATCATCTCAACCGGTTCGAAAAATCTTCAAGAGCAGTTATTTAGTAAAGACCTGCCCATTATCAAAAAAGCATTAGACTACACCGGTAAAATTTCGTTATTGAAAGGACGAGCAAATTATCTTTGCTTGGAACGATTATATCATCAATACGCGGCAGCCGGTGACCTTGATAAAGGATTACGGGTTGATTTAGCTCGCGTTAAAAATTGGTCAATCAAAACTAAAGATGGTGATATTAGTAAATGTACGACGGTAACAGAAGACAATGCGATATGGCCTATATTAACCAGCACTAATGATAGTTGTTTAGGTAGTGATTGTGAACATTACAACGATTGTTATGTGGTTAAAGCGCGTAAAAGAGCCATGAACGCTGATATTGTCGTTGTGAATCATCATCTATTTTTAGCCGATGTTGTTGTGAAAGATACCGGTTTTGGGGAGTTAATCCCTAAAGCGGAGGTAATGATCTTTGATGAAGCACATCAATTACCCGATCTTGCTTGTCACTATTTTGGGCAACAACTAACCAGTCGACAGCTTTTTGATTTAGCTAAAGAGATTAATCTTACCTATCGAACTGAAGTTAAAGATATGTCGCAGTTGCAGCAGTGTGCCGATAAATTGCAAAAATGTACGCAAGATTTACGTCTTGTGATTAATCAACAAGCACCTAAAGGAAATCTGCGGTTTTTATTCAATCAAGAACCAGTCAAAAAAGAGATAGCTTACCTTTTTGATACGTTGAATTTTTGTCATGAGGTTTTATTATTAGCGGTCGGACGATCATCAACTTTAGATAATTGTTTTGAGCGTGTTAATCAATATAAAACGTTGCTTAATAGATTAACTGAAACCCATGTGACTGGTTTTAGTTATTGGTATGAAAGCACTCATCATCATTTTGTCTTTGCTTTAACGCCATTATCTGTCTCGGATAAATTTACGGAATTACTAACAGAACGCAAAGGGAGCTGGATATTTACGTCAGCAACCTTGTCTGTAAATAATCAACTTGACTATTTTACCCAGCGTTTAGGGTTAACAAATGCGGATTCGTTAATATTAGAAAGTCCGTTTGATTATTTGCACCAAACGATAATGTGCGTTCCTCGTTATATGCCTTCACCCAATGAACATGGCATTGCAGAAAAATTGGTAGAGCTACTGTTACCAGTGATTGAGGCGAATAATGGGCGATGTTTTTTTCTGTGTACATCCTATGCGATGATGAATGCGTTAGCCAAGCAGTTTCGGGAACTGACAGCGTTACCAGTATTAGTTCAAGGTGAAACCAGTAAAGTTAAACTTCTAGAACAATTTATTAATAGTGGCAATGCGCTATTGATTGCAACCAGTAGTTTTTGGGAAGGAATTGATGTTAGAGGGGATACGCTTTCTTGTGTTATTATAGATAAATTACCTTTTACATCACCGGATGATCCCTTGATTAAAGCTCGCATGGAAGATTGCCAATTACAAGGTGGCGATGCTTTTAATGATGTGCAATTACCCGAAGCGGTGATCACGCTAAAACAAGGGGTAGGGCGATTGATTCGTCATCATGATGATCGAGGGGCAATCATTATTTGTGATAATCGTTTAGTCATGAGACCTTATGGCGCAATATTTCTTAATAGCTTGCCACCGTCGCCACGAACACGTGATCTGAACAAAGTTATTGATTTTTTGCTTGCCAAACACTAGCTTTTAAAAACGGACTATTTTGGAAAAAAAATGAGTACTATTTTAGCCATTGATACCTCAACTGAAGCGTGTTCAGTTGCGCTATTATATCAAAATGAAATCACGCATGATTTTCTTGTTTCTGCTCGAGATCATACCAAGCAGATACTGCCTATGGTGGATAAAATATTAAAACAATCCGATTGCCTATTATCACAAGTTGATGCTATCGCTTTTGGACAAGGTCCTGGTAGTTTTACGGGTGTAAGAATAGGTATTGGCGTTGCTCAAGGATTAGCGTTAGGCATTGACAGACCGATGATTGGTGTCTCGACATTGATGACGTTAGCCCAAGGCGCTTTACGTTTGAATCAAGCCAAAAACGTAATTGCCGCAATCGATGCCAGAATGAACGAAGTTTATTTAGGACAATATCAATATGTTAATGAGCAATGGCAAGCCATGATCGATGAATGCGTGATTGCTCCTGAAAAGGTCGCTGATAAAGTCAAACGAAAATGTACAGCTGGCTATTATAGCGCAGGTACCGGTTGGCAAACTTATCCTGAAATGTTAACAGATATTAAAAGCAGCGATCTTTTGTTACCTCATGCACAAGATTTGATTGTTATTGCCAACCAAAAATGGCAAAGACAAGAGTTAGTGAATGTTGAAGATGTCGAACCAACTTATTTGCGTAACGAAGTTACTTGGAAGAAGTTGCCAGGGCATTAAAAAAAATGCCACTGAAACGGTGGCATAGTATTAATAACCAATCAAGGAAAAGTGTTTAAACTACTCTTTAAATAATCCTAAGTGTGCTTTAGCATAAGCTTCAAAATCAGTACAACCGCCAATCGGTTTTTCATCAATAAAGATTTGAGGTACTGTTTCAACAGGTTTGCCAACACTTTTTGATAAATCTTCTTTAGTGATACCTTCTTCATTGATATCGACATAACGATAAGAAAAATCATCTCGCTCTTGAGACAGTTTTTCAGCTAATTCTTTTGCCCGTACACAATAAGGACAGCCTGAACGTCCAAAAATTACAGTAAACATTGGTCACCTCGGTTATATGTTATTTAATAATAGTTACTATACTTAACTTTTCTAGAAAAAAAAGCACTAAATCATATTTAATTTTATAGTTTAAACCTATTAATAATTTATTATTAGCTGTTAAAATTAATGAATACGTCTGATTTTAAATTAATTATTTCTAACAACGGTTAATTATTAAAAAACGTGTTTACCTAGTTTTAAACTAATATTGTTTATAAAGATAAGTTTCGTTGTTATTATGCTAAATATGGTTTTGTTAATGGCGTTTTTTTATGTCATGTAATTGATCATTTTATTATGGCAAATAAAAATTTTGTTATGTTTTTTATTTAAAGTCTGGTTATAATTTAACTAATCTTAATATATAAAAGTTGATATGTTAAAAAAACTATTGTTTTTATTATTGTTTAATTCATTCACTGTTTTTGCTGCTAACCAAGAGTGTGCAGTAAAACCCAGCTATGACATTGTAATAAGTAAACAGAATGTCCATATTTTTAATGATAAAAATGATTTATTGATTTCACCAACAGGAAAGATTATTTTCAATAATCAGTCGGTTTCGCCTTCTCCTCAATTGAAGCAAAATGCATTAAAATTTCAGCGTGCTTTACGTCAACAACTTCCAGAATTAGAACAACAAGCATTGAACTTGTTAGATGAAGTTAATACAACCTTCAAAAAAGCCATTATTACAAAATTGGATGATGATAGCGGATTACATGAACAACTCAAAAAATTATATAAACGATTAGTAAACTTATTACACCAATCGATTATCACTGAAAATAATGAAACCCATTTTTATTATAAAAATTTTAATAATTTAAAAAAAGATGGTGAACAGATTGGGCAACGAATTTTTTATAATATTGTCGGTAATAGTATTTTGCATTTTCGCCTGTTCAAAAATTATGGGGGAATTAAACAAATATCGAAAAATGAGTGGAAAACTCAAAAACCAAAATTAAAAGCTTTTGATAGTAAAATTTGTTCGGTAATTACAAATGTTGATACACAATATAAACAGATATTATCTGAACTTAGTCAAGCAAACGATAAGTGAATAGACATTAATAACAACTTTTGCGAAAATAAAGACTTTAGTGTTTAAAATAAGTAAGTATAGAAGCTCATGACTGCACATATAATTAATGGTAAAGCGTTAGCACAACAAATACGAAACGAAATTGCTAATAAGGTAAAAGTTCGGGTTGAAAATGGGTTATCTATTCCTGGGCTTGCTGTTATTCAAGTCGGTTCAGATCCTGCATCAAAAATATACGTAAACAATAAGCAAAAAGCTTGTGATGATGTTGGTTTTGCTTCATTTGCTTATGATTTTCCCACATCAACAACTGAAGCATTATTAGCATTGATAGATGAATTAAATCAGCGATCTGATGTGCATGGTATTTTGGTGCAACTTCCTCTCCCTGAAAATATTGATAAAACTAAAGTGCTTGAACGAATCGATCCGAATAAAGATGTTGATGGTTTTCATCCGTATAATATTGGTCATTTGTTACAGCGTGATCCACTTTTACGTCCATGTACACCCTATGGTGTGGTTAAAATGCTTGAATCGACCGGTATCAATTTATCTGGATTAAATGCCACTGTGGTTGGTGCTTCAAGTATTGTTGGTCGTCCCATGGCGTTAGAACTGCTTTTATTGGGTTGCACAACGACAATTACACATAGTAGAACGGTCGATTTAGCAAAGCATGTTAGTAATGCTGATATTGTTATCGCTGGGGTCGGAATTGCCAATTATGTGAAAGGCGAATGGATTAAACCCGGCGCTATTGTTATTGATGTCGGTATTAAT
Organism: Gilliamella sp. B2717; assembly: GCF_026536675.1. Taxonomy (NCBI): domain Bacteria; kingdom Pseudomonadati; phylum Pseudomonadota; class Gammaproteobacteria; order Orbales; family Orbaceae; genus Gilliamella; species Gilliamella sp. B2717. The sequence goes on from NZ_JAFNNQ010000095.1 coordinate 26,838, forward strand.
CGTTTACCTGACGGTAAGCTTGTTGGCGATGTAGAATTTGATACTGCCGTAAAACGCGCGGGTTGGATAACACCTGTTCCCGGTGGTGTAGGGCCAATGACGGTCGCTATGTTAATGAGCAATACACTTCAAGCTTGTGAAAAATTAAGTAATTGAGTTCAATTAATCGAAACTCATTTAAGGTTTATTTGTTAGATTTACATTAAATAAAAATGAAAATAAGGAACATTTATGATCGTATTTCACACTACATATGGTGATATAAAAATTAATACTTTTGATGATAAAGCACCGGAAACGGTTAAAAACTTTGTCGAGTATTGTAAAGATGGGTTTTATAATAACACTATTTTTCATCGTGTTATTAATAATTTTATGATTCAAGGTGGTGGTTTTGAACCGGGTATGAAACAAAAAAAGACGAAAGCACCGATTCAAAATGAAGCCGCAAATGGATTAAAAAACAATCGTGGTACATTGGCGATGGCACGTACATCAGATCCGCATTCAGCTACAGCACAATTTTTTATCAACGTGGTTGATAATGATTATTTAAATTATCGTTCAGCAGATGTTAACGGTTTTGGCTATTGTGTCTTTGCCGAAGTGGTTGATGGACTTGATGTCGTTGATAAGATCAAAGCGGTTAAAACGGGACGTAATGGTATGCATTCCGATGTTCCAGTCGAAGACGTGATTATTACGAGTGTCACGGTTGAATAATCCTGTCCGTTATTTTATCGCTGATATCCATTTATCAGATAGTGAGCCTGTAGCTGATTCATTTAATATTAGCGCAGGCTTTTTCTCGTTTCTTGACACATTACCTAAATACAGTGAACTTTACATTTTAGGTGATTTATTTGATTATTGGGTGGGTGATGATGTTAATTCTAAATTACAAAATCAAGTTGCAGATGCATTAAAATTACTCTCTCAACGTCATATTAAAAAATATTTTGTTCATGGTAATCGTGATTTTTTATTAGGTAAAAGATTTGCTGAAACTTGTGATATGATCTTATTACCAGATATAAATTGCTTACCAAATCAAAACGGAAAAATTCTATTTTTACATGGCGATTTGCTCTGTACAGATGATCTTCAATATCAAAAGTTTCGTAAAGTTATGCATAACCGATGGTTGCAAAAACTTTTCTTAATGATGCCATTATTCATCCGTTTGAAAATTGCTGCAAAATTAAGACAACAAAGTCGTGAACGTAATCAAGTTAAATCAGCGTATATTATGGATGTTAATCAGCAAACGGTTGACAGTATGATGAAACATTATCATGCAGATATTATGGTGCATGGTCATACACATAAACCTGCTGTTCATGATTTTTTAGTGGACAATAAACCTGTAAAAAGGCTTGTACTGGGTGCATGGCATGATGGTATTTCGTATATTAAACAAGAAAAAGATAGTGCTCGATTAACTCTTTATAACCACTCTTGTAAATAAGCGCTTTGCAAAATAGAATCGGTTTTTCCATAATCTAATAATTTTCCTTGTTCCAAAATGACCACATCGTGAGCGATACGTTTGACTTCGTTTATGTTATGAGTGACATAAATTATTGGGATGTTTAGTTCATTAACCAATTTTTCGATGTAGCTTAACATCTCTTTTTTACGCGGCATATCTAACGCTGATAAAGGCTCATCCATTAATAATAGTTTAGGATGAGTTAATAGTGCTCGACCAATAGCGACTCGTTGCTTTTCACCGCCTGACAACATGGCTGGATAGCGTAATAATAAAGGGCGAATATTGAGTACATCGACGATTTCATCAAATCGTGACATTGTGATTTTTTTTGCACCATAGGTTAAGTTTTTTATGACCCGGTAGTGGGGAAAGAGCAAAGGATCTTGAAATACGGTGCCAATATCTCTTTTTTCAGGCAAAACAAAAATTTTTTGTTCTTCATCATATAAGGTTGTGCCATTAAGTTGGATAAAACCATGGTCAGGTTTAATTAAACCATTAATCAAATTAATCAGTGTCGATTTACCCGCACCCGATACCCCTAATACGGCAGTCACACCTTGACAAGGAATTTGAAGTTTAAATTCAAATAAAAAACGGGGAAGTTGTTTTTTTACTTCAAGATTTAACATCATTTATCAGCCTGCTAACTTTTTTTTATGCCAGCGGTTTAACATTTCAGATAAGAATAACGCCACTAACGATAAGATAATGGAGATAATGCAAAGTCGAAAAGCGGCGAATTCACCATTTGGTATTTGCAATAAAGTATACATGGCTAAAGGCAAAGTACGGGTTTCACCCTGTATATTTGAAACAAAGGTAATCGTTGCACCAAATTCACCTAAACAGCGAGCAAAACCAAGAATTATGCCCATTAAAATACCGGGAAAGGCTAATGGCAATGTTATGGTTATAAACACTCGTAACGGTTTTGCACCTAACGTGCGAGCGACTTGTTCAAGGCGGTAATCAATCGATTCTATCGCCAAGCGAATTGAACGTACCATTAAGGGAAAAGCAACAACGGCTGAAGCTAACGCGGCACCTTGCCAATTAAAACTAAAACTAATATCTAAATAACGATAAAGCCATTTACCGATTATTCCCTGTTTGCCCATGGTCAACAGTAACAAATATCCCAACACTACAGGTGGCAAAACTAAAGGAAGATGAACAAAACTATCCAAACAAGATTTTCCCCAAAATTGGCATCGAGCCAAAATCCATGCGGTGAAAATACCGATGGGTAAACTGCAAGCAATGGCTACGCCTGCAATTTTTAAACTTAGCAACAAGGTTTGCCATTCAAAGTCTGTCAGTAGCATAGTGATAATGTATTATTGCGTGATAAATCCATATTTTTCAAAAATTATTTTAGCATTGGATGATTGTAAATATTGATAGAAATCTTGTGCTTCAGGTTTCAATAAAGCGATAGGGTACTCAATCGAGGTAAATGTATTGGCAGGAAACGTCCCTACTATTTTCACTTTATTACTTACTTTAGCATCTGTGCTGTAGACAATCCCAAGTACGGCTTCGTTTCGTTCAACTAACATTAAAGCATCACGAACATTACTTGCCGGCGCAAATTGAGGGGCTAATTGATCATATACCCCTAAATTTGTTAATGACTCTTTAGCATAAAGTCCTGCTGGCACATGATCGGGATCACCAATAGCCAGTTTTTCATTTTTAGGCAAAATAGCATTCCAATTCGTTGTAGAATTAATCTCAACTTTATCAATCGAGGACTGTTTTGGTGCAATAAGTACTAAAGCATTTTTGAGTAAATTATCTTTATGGTTAACAAGATGATGATCAATCAAGTAAGTCATCCATTTCTGATCGGCAGACATAAAAATATCAGCCGGTGCACCTTGTTCAATCTGTTTAGCTAACACGGATGATGAGGCAAATGAAAACACAATTTCAACATTTTTATGATCGGTTTGATATTCATTTGCAATATTTTGCATAACGTTCGTCAGTGAAGCCGCAGCAAAAACAGTTATCTTCTCAATGGCTGAAACTGAAACGCTAAATAGGGTAGTTGCTGTTAACAATGTTACGGCTAACAATGTTTTTATGTATTTGTTCATCCTCTTCCTCGCTCGATATAGGTTGTTTTAATATGACCTATCATATTGGTTTAACTAAACTTGTCATAACAGATAGCTAATCGTTATATAAAATATTATATAGCGATGCTATCAAAATTCGTTAATAAAGTACAATTAAACTTTTTGATATTTAGGATTGATTCGACAATCGAAAGCGTGTTTAACGGTATAGGGAAATTGCTAAGTCATTTTATTGCTAATCAATCAATTAGTAAGATCGATTCATTTTTTGGTGGATGGCTAAAAAGCGTTTACAATAATAGAAATCTTTTGGTGAATGGTCGCTTTGAAATAAGCGTAATAATGGCTGAAATCATGTTTTCTCCTGAAATTTTACTGACATTAAATCTGAATCAACACCGGTTTGTCGATCCTCGTCGAATAGCCTTACTTAAAGCGATTGAGCAAACAGGCTCATTAAGTCAGGCTGCAAAACAAGTCGGCATGAGTTACAAAACTGCATGGGATGCTATTAATGAAATGAATGCGTTAGCCCCGACTCCTTTTTTTATTACCTCAATTGGTGGCAAGAAGGGCGGTGGAACAAAGCTTAGTCCTTATGCAGTAAGATTTATTCAGCTTTATGAATTGCTAACGCAATTACAGCAAAATGCTTTTAATATATTGAGTGATGATAAAGTTCCACTCGATGATATTTTAAAAACGACAGCAAAGTTATCTTTGCAGACCAGTGCACGTAATCAGTTATATGGTAGTATTAAGCAATTAGAGATCAATGAGGTCGCTGGCTATATCACCGTTCTATTAAGCGATAATCAAACTGAATTGAAAGTTAATATTACCCAATCAAGCGTGCAACGATTAAAATTGAGTCCAAATAAAACTGTTATGTTACTCATTAAAGCCCCTGCCATTGAATTTAATCATCTCAATGAAAACTGTTTATCGGCAAAAGTGCTGCAAATTAAAAGCGATAAACATTGGAGTGAAATTGAATTATTATTGCCCTCTGGGCTTGCCATTTATGCGACCAAATTAACCCAAGAAATAGAAAAATTGGCAATAACTAAAGACAAGAAGATTATGCTGTCTATTGATCCACAGCACATTATTATCGCCACCTTAATATAATATTGAATAAATGGAGGTATCCATGTTACGAATTGAAAATGCGGTTTATAAGATCAGTGATTATCGTGTATTTGATATTGAATCTTTGACGCTCAACTCAGGCAGTAGTTTAGCGTGTATTGGTCGTAACGGCAGCGGTAAATCGGTTTTTGTGAAAGCTATCGCTGGAGAGTTACCCCTATTATCTGGTATAATTGTTAACCAATTTAAATCCATTGCCCATATCTCGTTTGAGCAACTGCAAAAATTGGTTGATGACGAATGGAAGCGAAATAATACAGATATGTTAAGTGAAGGTGAGCACGATACTGGATTAACGACTTCGCAAATTATTCAACAAGCCCATGCAAATGAATCTTTGTGTCATCAATTAGCGCAACAATTTGGTATTAGCGAACTTTTAAGCCGTCGATTTAAATATCTGTCAACTGGTGAAACTCGCAAAGCATTGATTTGTCGAACGTTAATGGTAAAACCCGATTTATTGATTTTAGATGAACCCTTTGACGGATTAGATGTGCAATCACGTGAAAACCTATCTCAAATCCTTGAGGGGTTAGTCAAACAAGGAATTACTATCATATTGGTTTTAAATCGATTTAATGATATTCCTCCTTTCATTGAAAATATTGGACTATTAGCCGATTGTCAACTCTTGAAAATGGGCAAAAAAGATACAATATTAAAGGATGAAACAATCCAGCAGCTGGTTAATTTGGAAAATCTGCCTGAGATGTCATTACCAGAAGCAGATGAATCACCTATTGAACTTGCCGATCACTTAGATCGTATCATTTTAAATAACGGCTATGTTTATTATGACGATAAAGCGGTGATTAATGGATTAACTTGGCAAGTTAAAGCGCATCAAAATTGGCAAATTATCGGGCCTAATGGTGCCGGTAAATCGACACTATTAAGTTTAATCACAGGCGATCATCCTCAAGGTTATAGCAATGATTTGACACTTTTTGGGCGTAAACGTGGCTCTGGTGAAACCATTTGGGACATAAAACGTCATATAGGCTATGTCAGCAGTAGCTTCCATTTAGACTATCGAGTGAGTACCAGCGTTAAAAATGTCCTTTTGTCCGGTTATTTTGATTCTGTTGGGGTTTATCAAACAGCGAGTGATAAACAAAATAAGCTAGCGGATAAATGGCTACAACTACTTGGTTTATATTCTCAGGCTAATAAACCGTTTCAATCGCTTTCTTGGGGGCAACAGCGCTTAGTTTTGATTGCCAGAGCATTGGTTAAACATCCTACATTATTAATATTGGATGAACCCTTACAAGGATTAGATTATTTAAATCGAGAATTAGTCAAACGTTGGATAGATTGCTTAATTGTTGATGGGCATACACAATTGTTATTTGTGTCTCATCATGCTGAAGATGCCCCTAAATGCATCACTCATCGATTAACTTTTGTACCTACAACTGATGTTAACTATCAATATAAGATTGAAGAGATTAATTAGTTTGTTAGTTTTTTGCTATTAAAAACTATTTAAAAATAGAAAAAAACAATTAAATAAAGGCGATTTAATCCCTAAATTTTTTGTTGAAATTTGAAAAAATTTTAAAAAGACTATACTTATGGAGTTATCCCCCAACCCTGTGGATAACTCTGTGAGTAGTTTATTCAAAACAGTAAAAAACTCAGTTTCTATAAGGTTTTGTATTGAACTGTTTAGATTGTAAGCGTAATGGAATGAAATTAATAATATCAATAAGTTATCATAAATCAAGTTGTCATTAGTAAGCGGCGATTAATTGAATTTATGTTAACTGAACAAAAAATATAACATTTTAAAAGGTCAAGCCCTTTTGGGGATAATTTTTATTAATAGGTAAAATTTTAGGTTACGACGTAATGAAAAAATTCAAATTGTGTTCCGATTTTAAACCTGCCGGCGACCAGCCAGAAGCGATTAAAAGGATTAATCAAAATCTTGATGACGGAATAGCACATCAAACATTATTAGGCGTGACTGGCTCAGGTAAAACGTTTACGATGGCAAATGTCATTGCTAAACATAATCGCCCAACGATTATTTTAGCGCCAAATAAAACACTTGCTGCACAGTTATATGGCGAGATGAAAGCTTTTTTTCCTGAAAATGCTGTTGAGTACTTTGTTTCTTACTATGATTATTACCAGCCAGAATCTTATGTACCTTCAACCGATACATTTATTGAAAAAGATGCATCGATTAATGAACATATTGAACAAATGCGACTTTCGGCAACAAAATCTTTATTGGAACGTCGTGATGTCGTCATAGTCGCTTCGGTATCAGCGATTTATGGCTTAGGTGCGCCAGAAACTTACATGTCAATGATTTTGCATTTAACTAAAGGTACGATTACCGATCAGCGCTCGATATTAACCCGTTTGGCTGAATTACAATATACGCGTAATGACCTTGGATTTAGTCGTGGTACTTTCCGAGTTCGTGGTGATGTCATCGATATTTTTCCGGCTGATTCGGACGAACTTGCAGTACGGGTAGAACTATTTGATGATGAAGTCGATCGAATTACATTATTCGACCCATTGACAGGTAATAGCGTTAATGAAGTATCACGTATTACTATCTATCCTAAAACCCACTATGTTACACCAAGAAACATTATGGAAAATGCGATTGCTCAAATTAAGCTCGAACTTAAAGAGCGTCAGAAAGTACTACTTGATAATCAACGACTGTTAGAAGAACAACGTTTAACGCAACGTACGTTATTTGATATTGAGATGATGACCGAATTAGGCTACTGCTCGGGTATCGAAAACTATTCACGGTTTTTATCACAGCGCAAACCGGGCGATCCGCCGGCAACGTTATTTGATTATCTACCGGCTGACGGATTATTGTTTATTGATGAATCCCATGTTGCTATTCCCCAACTAGGTGCAATGTATAATGGCGACCGTTCACGTAAACTTAATTTGGTTGAATATGGTTTTCGTTTGCCGTCAGCGTTGGACAACCGTCCATTGAAATTTTCTGAATTTGAAAATATTATGCCGCAAACAATTTATGTATCGGCAACACCGGCAAAATATGAAATCGAAAAATCGGGTGGCGAAATCATCGAACAAGTGGTTAGACCAACAGGCTTGCTAGATCCTATTATTGAAATAAGACCGGTGGCAACGCAAGTTGATGACTTGCTTTCGGAAATTAAAATCCGCATGCAAAATGAAGAGCGGGTATTAGTTACCACCTTAACCAAAAAAATGGCAGAAAATCTAACCGATTATTTATCGGAGCATAATGTGAAAGTGAAGTATTTGCATTCTGATATTAATACGGTTGAACGCATGGAGATTATTCGGGATTTACGGTTAGGCAAGGTAGATGTGCTTGTTGGAATTAACTTATTACGTGAGGGATTAGATATTCCTGAAGTCTCGCTTATTGCGATTTTAGATGCTGACCGAGAGGGCTTTTTACGTTCTGAAAGTTCTTTAATTCAGACAGTAGGACGTGCCGCGCGTAATGTAAATGGTAAAGCGATTTTGTATGCTGATAAAATTACGCCAGCAATGCAAAAAACCATTGATGAAACCGCTCGACGTCGAAAAAAACAGGAAGATTTTAATACGGCACATGGCATTACACCAAAATCAGTACGTAAAGAGATTAAAGATATTTTAGAAGCAGGATTAAGCACTAAAAAATCAACGGCGAAAGTCCAAGCTTTTGAACCAGGTAAACCGTATCATTATGTCTCTGTCAAAGAGGTTCAAGCCAGAGTGAAAGAGCTTGAAGCAATGATGTATGAAGCAGCACAAAATCTTGAATTTGAAAAAGCAGGTGTGTTGCGTGATGAAATAAAAAAATTACGTGCAGATTTTATTAAGGTTTCTTAATTAATCATCTTATAAGGAATAAATGATGACAATAACACGAATTGATCCAGCAGATCGTTGGTCTGAAGCGGTAATACACAATGATGTAATTTATTATACCAGTGTACCGACTAATTTAATCAATGATGCTTATGCACAAACTAAAAGTGCACTGGCTGAAATAGATAATATGTTAGCCAGAGCAAATAGTGATAAAACACAGCTTTTAGATGTCACCATTTTTCTTGCCAACAAAAGTGATTTTACCGCAATGAATAAAGCATGGGATGAATGGGTAGCAAAAGGTAGTGCGCCCGTTCGTTGTACGGTACATTGTGCGCTGATGGTAGAAGCGTATCTGGTTGAAATAAAAGTTATTGCTGCGGTTAAAGCGCAAATTAAAATTGATGCACATGCTACCTTTGTTATGTAGGCAAGGGTGGCATTGTGTATATCCTTAACGATCCTTTTTATCCCCATTCATAAAATTTTAGTGTATACTTTATCTACTTAATCTTTTAAATATTCATACAATTTTCTATGCGTATTCAACCTAAAATTGCTATTGTTATGGGCTCCAAAAGTGATTGGGCAACGATGCAACATGCTGCTGACGTGCTCGATATACTCAGTCTTCCTTATCATGTTGAAGTCGTATCTGCTCATCGTACTCCAGATAAACTGTTTCAATTTGCTCAGGACGCTAAGCAAAAGGGCATTGATGTGATTATTGCTGGTGCTGGCGGTGCAGCTCACTTACCGGGTATGTTAGCGGCTAAAACACTTGTTCCTGTGCTGGGTGTACCCGTTCAAACCGCGGCTTTAAGTGGGGTAGATAGTCTTTATTCAATTGTGCAAATGCCTAAAGGTATTCCTGTTGGTACGCTAGCGATTGGTAAAGCTGGGGCAGCAAATGCTGCTTTACTTGCTGCGCAAATTCTTGCCCTGCATGATGCCGATATTTTCCAACGATTATCCCTTTGGCGATTAAGCCAAACAGATGATGTCCTTAATCATCCCGATCCGCGAGTTGAAGATTAACATGACAATGAAAACGGTGTGTGTACTTGGAAACGGGCAATTAGGACGAATGTTAAGACAAGCGGGGGAGCCTTTAGGGATAAAAGTCTATCCTGTTGGCATAGATGTTGAACCCGATTCAATTCCTTATCAACAGTCGGTGATTACTGCTGAAATTGAACGTTGGCCTGATACGCCTTTTACCAAGCTTTTAGCTAACCATCCTCAATTTGTTAATCGCCATGTATTCCCTATTATTGCCGATCGTTTAACGCAAAAACAGTTACTCGATGGACTTGGTCTACCAACAGCGAAATGGCATTCACTTGAACATCAACAACAGTGGTCAAATCTGTTTGCTCAGTTAGGACAACGTTTGATTGTCAAACGTCGAACAGGCGGATATGACGGTCGTGGTCAATGGCGGATTAACGATGAAAATAACGTCAATATACCCGATGAAGTTTATGGACATGCGATCGTTGAGCAAACCATTAAATTTGAAAAAGAAGTTTCACTAATTGGGGCTCGTAATGCTAATGGGGAAAAAGTTTTTTATCCATTGACTAACAATTTACATCAAGACGGTATTCTAAAAATGAGTGTTGTCTTACCCGATGAATACAAAACATTACAGTCAAAAGCTGAACACATGTTATCGGCTATTATGGATAAACTAAATTATGTGGGTGTCATGGCGATGGAGTGTTTTGTGATGGGTAATGATTTGCTCATTAACGAACTGGCGCCTCGTGTGCATAATAGTGGGCATTGGACACAAAATGGTGCTTCAATTAGTCAATTTGAACTGCATTTAAGGGCTTTATTAGGATTGCCACTACCTAAGCCAGATGTCTTTACCCCTTCAATTATGATGAATTTAATCGGTACAGAACTCAATAAAAAATGGTTATCGATAGATTTAGTGCATCTGCATTGGTACGAAAAAGAAGTTCGAGTTGGGCGTAAAGTAGGGCATATCAATTTAACACATGATAATCCAGATAAATTAAAGCAATCTTTAGCTAGTTTGATATCGTTATTACCAGTGGAATATCAATCGGCTATTGAATGGGCGAAACAGAAATTATAACAATATTGATACAAGGGATTGAGCATGATCGAATTTAATAAAAAAATTAATTATCAACGTAACGAAAGAAATAAACAAGAAAAAATAACCGATCCCTACTCTATTATTGGTTGTTTTGAAAGCGATCGAGGAAGGATCCTTAACTCTGCTGCGATTCGCCGTTTACAGCAAAAAACGCAAGTTTTTCCATTAGAGCGTAATTCTGTTGTCAGAACGCGCTTAACCCACTCAATGGAAGTACAACAAGTAGGGCGTTATATTGTTAAAGAGATCATTCATCGTCTTAGCAACGCCGGAAAACTGGCACAATTGGGATTAGAACAAGTTATTATGCCTATTGAAAGTTTGGTTGAAATGGCTTGTTTAATGCATGATATTGGTAATCCTCCTTTTGGACACTTTGGTGAAAAAGCAATTAACCAATGGTTTGGCTCACGATTAAAAATTCATGCATCATCTTATTATCCTGTGCTTGAAATACAAAAAACGGATAATACTGAGCTTCAGGAGTTGAAAAGTAAAATTCGTCAAGACTTATGCAATTTTGAAGGTAATGCACAAGCCATACGATTAGTTCATACCATTTTGCGATTAAATCTTACTTATTCGCAAATTGCATCAATATTAAAATATTCCAAACCTGCCTATTGGTTGCGTGAAGTTCCTGTTAAATTCTCCTATTTGATGAAAAAGGCGGGTTATTACTTATCTGAAGAGCCTTTTATCAAAGAGTTATCTGAACAACTTGATATTAAACCTTTTCACCGTTATCCACTCACTTATATTATGGAAGCAGCAGATGATATTTCTTACTGTATTGCCGATCTTGAAGATGCGGTAGAAAAAAAATTATTTTCTGTACAACAACTTTATGAATATTTAAAGGACGCTTGGGGACCAATCAAATCAGGTGATCTTTTTGATAAAGTTGTTAAGCGTTCATATGAAAATCTAAGACAAAATCAATTTAATGCGATAGCTATTGGGCAATTTTTCATGTATTTACGTGTTAACACTATCACAAAACTCGTCCCTCATGCTGCTGAACGTTTTATTGAAAATATCGAGGAGATATACCATGGTTCATTTAATAATGCGCTCTTAGAAGGTAACGGGGCTGAATATAAATTATTAAATATCTTTAAAACGGTTGGGGTCAAATATGTTTTTAATCATGAATCTGTTGAAAATATTGAATTACAAGGTCACCGAATTATCAGTGGATTGTTAGATATCTATAGTCCTTTACTCGATATGCCAACCCATGATTTTTTAAAATTAGTAAAAGACGATAATCACAAAGAATACCCGATTGAAACACGGCTTTATCATAAACTTTCCGCTAAACATCGGGATGCTTATCAACAAGCTATTAAGAATAAAGATGAAACGAAAGAGACTTTTCAAAGTTGGGAGTTCTATTATCGTTGTCGTTTGTTGCAAGATTATATTAGCGGCATGACTGATCACTTTGCTTTTGATGAATACCGCAAGTTAATGGTGACCTTCTAATTAAATTAATGAATAGATTAAAAGGCACTACAAAAACGCAATAGCACCAGATTAGTGCATCAAACGCTATCGAGTTAAATTTTCTTGATAACCCAATAGAGCTTATCAGCTCAATCATTTGTTATACAATTCATGTTTTATACCTGCATGATAACGCTTCATCATTGCTTATCTAAAATCACAACAAATTAATCTTAATCAAAGCTGGCATAACCTTTGCATTATGTTGATTACCCATAGTAAAAGATGAGGAGTTACATAGATGAAATTAGTGACTGTTGTGATTAAACCTTTCAAATTAGAAGAGGTCAGAGAATCACTTTCAAATATTGGTATCACTGGATTAACTGTTACAGAAGTAAAAGGGTTTGGGCGGCAAAAAGGTCATGCCGAACTTTATCGGGGTGCAGAATACACTGTTAATTTTTTACCTAAAGTGAAAATAGAGTTAGCGATCAGTGACGATCAACTCGACGAAGCTATTACCACAATTTGTCAGGCAGCTTATACCGGCAAAATTGGCGACGGAAAAATTTTTGTTACGCCATTGATGCACGTTGTTCGGATCCGAACGGGTGAAACCGATGAGTTAGCACTATAAATAGGGATAATATTATGTTAAAAAAATTAAGTTTAGTGTTTGGATTATTGGTTTCTGGTTCAGTATTGGCAAATGAAGTTCCTATTGCTAATAAAGCGGATAATGGTTTTATGATGATTTGTACTGCACTGGTACTATTTATGTCCGTACCGGGTATCGCACTCTTTTATGGTGGATTATTACGTTCTAAAAACGTGTTATCCATGTTGTCACAAGTATTGGTTACTTTTTCATTAATCACCGTGCTTTGGATAACGTATGGCTATACCTTATCCTTTGGTCAAGGAAATTGGTTTTTTGGTAACTTCGACCATTTTTTATTAATTGGCGTGAAGATAACGGACTTCTCGGGAACGATTTATGAGCTGATTTGGATCGCTTTTCAAGGCTCTTTTGCCTGTATAACCTGCTGTTTAATACTGGGGGCTTTTGCGGAACGTATTCGTTTTTCAGCAGTATTAATTTTTATGGTAATTTGGTTTACATTCGCCTATATACCGATGGCTCATATGGTTTGGGGCGGGGGTATATTAGGGGATGAAGGGTCATTAGATTTTGCTGGTGGTACGGTGGTTCATATTAATGCTTCAGTTGCCGGATTAATTGGCGCCTATCTGCTTAAAAACCGTATCGGTTATAATCGTGAGCCCTTAAAACCTTTCAATTTACCTTATGTGTACTTAGGGGCAGCAATTCTTTATATTGGCTGGTTTGGTTTTAATGCGGGATCGGCAACACAAGCCGATGAGATTGCCAGCTTGGCTTTTATTAATACGGTCGCAGCAACGGCAGCCGCCGTTTTAGCGTGGACCATTGCCGAATGGGTATTGCGAGGTAAACCATCATGTTTAGGCGCTGCTTCAGGGGTTATTGCTGGATTAGTTGGCATAACGCCAGCCGCTGGATTTGTCGGCGTTGGTGGCGCAATGTTAATTGGTTTGATTTGTGGTTTTGCCGGTGTTTGGGGCGTATCTTCTCTTAAAAAAAGGTTAAAAATTGATGACACCTGTGATGTGTTTGGAGTACATGGCGTCTGTGGTATTGTAGGTTGTCTGCTAACAGGTATATTTACAGCAGAATCGTTAGGCGGCATTGGTTATGCCCAAGGCATGAATATGCTAAGCCAATTAGGTATCCAATTATTGAGTGTGATTACCTGTGTTGTTTGGACAGCTATTATCGCATTGATTGGTTATAAAATTGCCGATTTGTCAGTTGGATTACGTGTATCAGAAGAGCATGAACGTGAAGGATTAGATATTAACAGCCATGGTGAAAGTGCCTTTAACAGTTAGCACTGATAAATATTAGTATTTGTTCTAACAAACCTATTAAATAAATTACAGGGCTTATACCCTGTAATTTATTAGACCTAGTATTAATTATTGTTAAAACTATTTTTTAATCATCCCAAAGCATAATGGCATTATCTTCAGTTAAGATTAAAGGTGGAGCAAACAAATGTTCTTTTATTTGTGTTGGGATCACATCAACATCACTTAGATCAAGTTCAACATCTGGGTATACTTTAGCCATCTCTTTCAATCGAGTACCAAGTAATTCCTTTACTTTATTGGACTCTTTAGCCAAAGCTATCTCATCTTTTAACATACCGATTTGTTTCTCATGGTGTTCGGATTCAAATATTTCCCCAAATATAAATGAAAACTCTTTATTTTTACGAAAAGTATTTTTTTCGTTGTACTCTTTTTCTTTATACTCAGTATGATGTAATTTAAGCTCCTTAATACGTAATGCAATGATTTCATCTACGCAATCCGGATAATTTAGTTTAGAGTCTAAATAGCTTAAAGTATTTTGTTTTGTTACTGATTCACTGTTTTGTACTAAGGTAAATAATGGTTTTTTATGTGTCTTCATTCTATAACTTCCTTTCTATTTCAGGACAATAATATAACAATGTGTCGGACAATGAAAAAAACGATTGTTACTTGTTTTCTTAAGATACTTCTTGTTACGGTGCTACATCAGTATAAAATAACTAACTTCCAGTTTTTTTGTAATTTCCTTATAACAAGTCGATTAAATGCTATTCAACAATTAATAAATCAAGTTAAAAAATTATTATTTACTTTATTTTTACAAGACGAAAATTAAAATTTAATGCCTCCTGTCATTACTAATACACTTTATAATGGATAAAACTAACTAAGAACTTAACACTAATTTCGAATAAAAATACCAATAAAATTACCAATTCTGTTCGGCTAACTCGTTTTCATATCACTCTTTAAATCAAATTTAGCTTGATCTCCATAATGAGAAAATATCGACATAGGTATAAGCTTTCCTAAGAAAATAACTATATTGTTAAGCAAATAATTACTTAAACTGTCGAGATGATAGTGTTTTTCTGGAAATAATGTTGTGTTCGATATGATAATTTTATTTGGCTTAATAATTCCTTTTGTTACAGCCGCTTTTGGAGATGATTTCTCGTGATAAGAAGTACTTCTTAGTAGTTGTTGATCACATTCCATTACGCCTATTTTTGTTAATACTTGAAAAAATAATTTTTGAGTTAAAACGGTTATTCTTCGTTTAGACCAAGAAAATATTGCCAATTTAACAAAACTAATCACTAAATGGTGGCTTAGTAGACGTTTTTCAAGGTCTTGAAACATCATAATCCTATTCCTCTATATTATTTTATTGATTTAAAAAATAAAAATGTAGAAACAAGTATAACAAATCAAACTATTAAGGTTAAAAAAGTATAGAAATTGTTCATTGCAATAAAGATTGTGGAGGAATATGTTTAAATTAAACATAAAAAATGGATAAGACATTTTGCTAGACGCATTTAAATTTAATATTTACTCGATCTTATTCACTCTCACATTCTTATTAAAATATTAGGATGACTACATAGCAGTAACTTAAATTAACGGCTAAGTTGTCTAACCAATATTGACTACAACAAACTCATTACATTCATCTCAATTTTATCGACCACCATTCTTTTAAGCCGGTTTAACTCACTAAATAGGCTAATCAGACCAGATGAATGAATAACAATTCACGACAAAAACTTCAATCTACGTTATACTAATGATTAATTTAGTAAAAATTATAAATTTTGAATTAAAAATGCCGTCTTTTTAAGCTGTTAAATACTGTTATTATTAGATGTTTTTGATTAATATTTGACAAATGATAAATAAACAACTTAACATGAACTGGATTCATCTAAAAAAGTAATTTAAAACCAGCAAGTCCTTCTTTTCAATACTTGTCCTACATATTATTGTTTGTAAATGTAAAGATGAAAGTTGAAAAACAGCTAACTGAAGTTTGACCGTCGAAGTACAGGAGAATTACAGATGTATGATGAAAATAAATATTTGGCACAAAGCCGTATCGTTAATCGTTATCAATTAGCTAAACTACATACTTTTGAATCAGCAGCTCGCCATTTATCATTCGCTTTAGCCGCAGAAGAGCTTTGTATTAGCCCAAGTGCTGTCAGTCATCAAATCAATAAATTAGAAGATGAGCTAGGTTTTAAGTTATTTCAGCGTTTTCATCGTCGTATTGAATTGACTTATAATGGCAAAAATCTTTTTAGTGCAGTAAAAAATTCGCTTCGTAATTTGAATCAAGAAATTCTGGAAATAACGAATCAAGAGGCAGCTGGAACATTAACGGTCTATGCAAAACCGTCATTTACTCAATGTTGGTTAGTCCCTAAACTTGCTGAATTTACTCGGCAGTATCCGTATATCAGTTTGAATATTTTGTCCGGTAATGAAGTGAGTAATTTTAATCGTCATCATATTGACCTTGCCATCTATTTTGATGCGCTACGCTATGAAGAAGTTCGTTATGACCATTTGATGAATGAAACCATTATTCCAGTCTGTAGCCACGCTTATGCGCTTAAACAGGATTTATATGGTAATGTGGATAAATTGACCAATTGTACTTTATTGCATGACGGACAAGCTTGGGGACATGACTCCAACTTAGAAGAGTGGAAGTCATGGGCAAATAATTTTTCATTACCTTTTGAACTTAATGATATCCCCAAAATCATCTTTGATCGTTCTGATTTAGCTATTATTGCGGCTATTAACCATACCGGTATTGCCATGGGACGAAAACAGTTAATTAGTAAATATTTGGAAACGAAAGAGTTGGTTATGCCTTTTCCTGATATGGAATTATTATGTAAACAGCGTTATTACATTTTAAGACCACAAACCAAATATAATCCGAAAGCGGATATTTTTATTAAGTGGCTTAAACGTTATGTTTAAGCCTTGATATCAGAATTTGTATATATGCGAATTAGTCTTATTCGTAAATTATAACGCCGTTATGAGCCTTTCTTAAGGTTTTTCAGATTTAACACTGCAATGGCTGATAGAATAATGATGACGCCGATCCATTGCGTTAACAAGACAGATTCTTTCAAATAGAAATAAGAACAGGTTACGGCTATCGGAAGCTCAGCTGCCGATAATATCGCACTAAATGAAATGCCAATTTTTGGCATACCAACCGAAAATAAAAAGGGCGGTAAAACGGTTCCTAATAACGCCAATAAGAATCCTAATACATAAAGTGGGTCTGAAATACTGTATTTAAAAAAGAATAACGGTGGAAAAATTAAAAACGTAATAATACATGCACCCGTTATCATTAAGGCACTTTTTTCAAGCTTTGGTAAATCGTTACCTACATTACTACTGGTAGTGATAAAAAGGGAATACATTAAAGCGGCTAAAAATCCAAATAAACAGCCTGAAAAATTTAAATGAATGTCTTGATTAAGAACGCCTGCTGCTAAGCAACTACCGATGATGATAATGCCTACTGTCAAAAGTTGAACGCTACTGGGTTTATTTTTAAATATGACAAAATCAATAATGATACTGATCCATAAATATTGCATCAGTAGAATAATGGCTATTGATGCCGGAACTAATTGAACACACTGATAGTAGCAGATACCAACTAAGCCGGGAAAAATTCCAACAGCACACACTTTCCATTTTGGGGTAGAAGGAGAATGTTTAACAGGGGTTGCTTTGGGTTTATCTAAGCTTTTAACGATTAGGTGACTGCCCCATAGTATCAGCATACCCAAAAAACATTGCACACCGGTAACTTCACCTAATGTATATCCAGCTTGATAAGCGGTTTTTACAATAGAAGAGAGGACACCAAAACTACATGCCCCTAAAAAAACTAGAAAACTGCCTAAAAATTTTTCTTTCATATTTGAATCTCAATACTTTTGTAACAAAAAACTTCATCGATAATTTTCGATGTAAAACATAATCACAGGGGGATTAGCCCTGTCGTTTATTCAAGTTCATTAAATGAGTGATGATAATGAATACGAACTGATTCGATTTAGAAGATAAACATGTTGTTATAATCCATTATATGAGTTGACTATCCTATTGTTTAATTTGTTTATTGCTTATATGGTCATCATGAAAACTAAAGTAAAACACGATAGCTAAAATGAGTGCATAAGACGCAAAAATTAACCATATTGCTTGCCAATCTTTTACATTATTATGGGTACATATATCGACAACTAAACCACTGATAATTGAACCTAAATAAGCCCCGACACCGTTTACCATAGTCATAAATAAACCTTGTGCGCTGGCTCGTATACTTGCATTAACCTCTTTTTCAAGAAAAATTGAACCGGAAATATTAAAGAAATCAAATGCACAACCATAAACAATCATGGATAACATGAGTAAAACAAAACCAAATGGTGTTGGATCACCAAATGCAAATAGTCCGAATCTTAAAGTCCAAGCGATTAAGCTTATCATTATGACCTTTTTTATCCCCAATTTTTTGAGAAAAAATGGGATAGTTAAGATAAAGGCAACCTCTGCCATTTGTGAAACTGAAGATAAAATAGCCGGGTACTGTGTAATTAGACTATTTTCAAATTGCGGAATCTTATTAAAATCACGCAAAAAGGTGGTACCAAAAGTATTGGTTATTTGCAAAATAGCGCCTACTAATACCGAAAATAAAAAAAACACCGCCATTGTCAGTTTTTTAAAAAGTACAAATGCGTCTAATCCTAATCGAGAATGCCATGACTGTTTTATTTTTTTATGAATCGTTATTTTAGGTAGTGTCGAACTGTAAATGACAAGTATGATTGATGCGATACTGGCTACATAGAGTTGTGCATGACTCTGTTCTAATTTAAGTAGGCTTATTATCCACATTGCAATAATAAAGCCTACGGTACCAAAAACCCTTATTTTAGGAAAAGCTTTTAATGAATCAATATTATTGTTGTCTAAACAGTGATAACTGATCGAATTCGATAAAGCGATAGTGGGCATAAATGCTAAAGCATTCGCTAACATTACCCAAAATAATGGATTAGGTTGAGTGATTGATGCTGCATAAAAAAGTGCAATGGCACAGATTGTATGACATAGCATGAAAAGGTATTTAGGTTGTAAAAATTTATCTGCAATAATGCCGATAATGCATGGCATGATTAATGCGGCAAGTCCCTTTGAACTAAACACTAATCCTATCTCAGTCCCTGAAAAATGGAGAGTATGACTCATATAAGAGCCAAAGGTAACCAGCCAGCTTCCCCAAATAAAGTATTGGAAAAACAACATTATTTTCAATCTATTGCTTATGTTCATTACAGATACCTACAAAGTAAACCCTTAATACAACATCAACACAATAAAACAGTGATTAAAAGCGTGCTATCGTTTTAGTAATTAATTGTAAAAACGTTGATTTTACACGTTCTGCTGTTTCAATCACTTCTTCATGCCCTAATGGTTGATCCAAAATACCACAAGCCATATTCGTTAAACAGGATATGCCTATCGTTTTAATTCCCGAATGATGAGCAATAATGGCTTCAGGCACAGTGGACATACCGACTGCATCGGCACCTAATACCCGAATCATTCTAATTTCTGCTGGCGTTTCATAAGTTGGCCCTGTCCACCAAGCATAAACGCCTTGGCGTAAGGTAATATTAAGTTCTTTGGCAACGTCTAAAACGGTTGCTCGTAATTGTTTATTATAAAGTTCACTGACATCTAAAAAACGTACACCTAGTTCATCGTTGTTCGGACCAATTAAAGGATTATTTGCCGTCAAATTAATATGATCAGTAATCAGCATCAAATCACCAGGATTAAAATTGGTATTCACTGCACCACAAGCATTGGTAATAATCAGTTTTTCAACGCCCAGCATTTTCATGACTCGCACCGGAAAGGTCACTTGATCTAACGAAAATCCTTCGTAGTAATGAAAACGTCCTTTCATGGCAACTACTGTTTTATCGCCGCATTGACCAATAACTAACTCATTAGAATGTCCCACAGCAGCTGATTTTGCAAAATGAGGGATTGTGTCATAAGGAATATGGATTGCATCTTCAAGCGTATCGGCAAAAGGGCCTAATCCTGAACCTAATATAATACCAATAGTTGGTTTTTTATTGGTTTTTTGTTGAATATAGCTGACCGCTTGTTGAATATCAGATGTTTGATGCATGGATGTATCCTTAAATTGTCTGTAGATGTTTGTAAGAATAAATTTTGATGAAGCTAATTCATCTTTTCAAGATTAATGTATTATTAATAAATTCATTTTGAGAATGTGTGATGGCGTTGTTATTTTTGGCACATTCTTAAAATCGCCGTAGTATGTCATATCTAAAAAAATAATTAATCATCTTTTTTTTAAAACGCGAAAAAGATCACATAAAAATTTATCGTTAAACTCGCATTGTTCACCTTTTAACGTATTCGGTGACTAGCTGAATAAATCACACCTTTATCATTTTTGAAAAAACCGATTAAGGTAAGATTACTTTTCTTGGCCATATCGACTGCCATCGAGGTTGCAGCGGATACTGCCATCAATATTTCAATTCCACAATGAATGGTTTTTTGTACCATTTCATAACTGGCTCGACTTGAAACAACAATAACACCTTGAGGAAAATTCGGATTTTTTTTAAGTTGTGTCGCTCGAAAGCCTAACAATTTATCCAATGCGACATGTCGACCTATATCTTCGAAACCAGCAATAAAATTACCTGCTAAATCAAGTAATATTGCAGCATGCGTACAACCCGTTTGTTCACCAACAGTTTGAACACGTTTTAATGCTGACAATGCTTGATTAAAATAGGATAACTCAATGAAATGAGTGGATGACAAGGTAGGCAAGATGTTACAGACTTGTTCAATCTGTTCCGTGCCACAAATACCGCAACCTGTTCGACCTGTTAAGTTCCGGCGCTTTTGTTTAAGCTCAAAAAATCGCCGTGATGATAGCTCAATGTGCACTTCAAAACCATTTGTCACTTTGATAATGTCAATGCTGTAGATGTCATCTAGGGATTGAATAATTCCTTCTGTTAATGAAAAGCCGATAGCAAAATAGTCAAGGTCTTTAGGGGTTGCCATCATGACAACATGTGAAATACCGTTATATACCAATGCAACAGGGGTTTCTATAGCTAAAACATCATGTTCTGAATGGATGGGTTGATTACTGTTAAATTTTTCAACGGTAATATGTTCTAAACCGATTGTCATAGACTTTCTCTGGCTATCTGTCTTTTATAAAACGTTATGGCTAAGTGATTAGCTATTATACGCTATCTGGATTTGTTGAAAATAGGGTATTAGCATACTTAAAAATAGTTGTAAGATAATTCATAATGCACTTATAACTTAACGCTAATACTTACTTATTATGATAAAATAGGTCACCATAATCAATTGAAAATTTGTGATGCAATTATGTCATTAAATGAAATTACACACACCATAATGCAATTTATTGAAAATCATCAAATCTGGGCTTTGCCCATTATATTTTTATTAGCATTTGGTGAATCGCTTGCCATTATTTCTTTAGTGGTTCCAGCAACGGCTATATTATTAGGTGTAGGTGCATTAATTGGAACAGGTACACTCTCTTTTTTACCGGTATTGATTGCTGCTTCGCTAGGAGCCATTTTGGGTGATTTAATTTCATATTGGTTAGGTAAACATTATCATCATCAAGTTATCCATTCTTGGCCACTTAAAAAGTATCCTAAATTGGTTTTTCGAGCAGAGCAATTTTTTCAACGTTATGGCGCGTTAGGGGTTTTTATCGGGCGTTTTTTTGGTCCGTTAAGAGCCGTAGTGCCGTTAGTTGCTGGCGCAATGCATATGCCAACAACTAAGTTTAATTTAGCTAACATCACCTCAGCACCGATATGGGCATTTGTTCTGTTAGCGCCAGGCGCCTTCGGCGTGCCTTGGTTAGAGACTCTTTTTGGTTAAATGGTTCCTACAGTATAACTACGACGCCCACTTTTGCGACCCAGTGCCTCTAAATTGGTTTGTAATGGTGGAAAAGGGAGTGTCAGACCGTTTTCACGGTAGGCTTCAAGGATTAATTTATGGATTGCACTTCGTAACACCATGCGATGTCCCATTTCAGCAGCAAAAACACGCAGTTCAAATAATTGAATACCTTCTTGAATATCCACTAAAAAAACTTGCGGTTCAGGGTCTTTAAGCACATATTCACATTTATCCGAGGCTTTTTGAAGTAATTCAATAACCAGATCACTATTGGCATCAATTGTAGCCGGTATAGTGAGTACAATTCGTGTAATAGAATCTGACAATGACCAGTTAACGAGTTGTTCGGTGATAAATGCTTTATTCGGCATCACAATCTCTTTTCGATCCCAATCAACAATAGTGATGGCTCGAGTGTTAATTTTGGTGATATTACCAGTCAGATCCCTGATTGTTACGGTATCGCCTATTCGGACTGGTTTTTCGAAAAGAATGATTAATCCCGAAATGAAATTTGCAAATATTTCTTGTAAACCAAAACCTAAACCAACACCAAGTGCCGCTATAAGCCATTGTATTTTCGACCAATCTATCCCAATAAATGAAAAGGCCATCATGGAGCCAATCATTAAAATGATATATTTTGATAAGGTTGATATTGCATAACTCGTGCCCGGTGCTAAATCTAAGTGTTGCAATATTCCCAATTCCAGTAAGGCAGGTAGATTTTTAACTAATTGGACGGTAATTGTCATCACCAAAATAGCAATACATACCGCGCCTAAAGTAATATATTGTTCAACTTCGGTACCATTGATGATCGTGGTAGTTCCCCAAAGTTTGATATTATTCATAAATGCGAATGCTGAATGTAATTCAGACCAAAGTAAAATCATACTAATTAAAGCAATTAACATGATGATAGAACGCACAAGTTGTAAAGATTGTGCACTAATCACATCTAAATCGATAACAGGCTCATCAACGTTGTCAGCCAGATCTTCTTCGGGTGTTTTAGCGCGTTGCAGACGTTCAAGACGGCGTTGTTTAGTTCGTTCAAATTCGATACGCCGTTTTTGTATCCACATCCAGCGACGAATCATAAAATAGATAACGAGAAGTCCACACCAAATCACGACCGATGCTTCAAGACGACCTAATAAAACTTGTGCCGTTGATAGATAACCCAAACAAGCAGCAATAATGGCAAGCCATGGCGCACTAAGAAGTATTAGCCAAACGATACGGCTTAATAAATTTTCGCCCGATCCTTTTTTATCAATATAAAGTGGAACGCCTGCTCGGTGGATAGAGTTAGTCATAAACACTAACGCAAAGCAAAGAATGATAAACGCAATACGCCCAATGGTTGCGGCAAATTGACGATTACTGAACTGATCAAAGCTCATGACAACCATTACCAATGGTATGACAAGCCATACCGATAATTGATAATATTTCATGGCTGCACGGACTTTTTTAGATGACCAACCAAAATGACTAATAAACAAGCCGTTTTGTGATGCCAGATGTGCCGTGATGATAAATACCCATAAAATTGGAGCAGCAGCATTAACACCGTATCCTAACGCAACGGCAACAGGATAATCCCAGTTGAGTTGTAATGCATAGCCAAAGACTGCCCATAAAATAGGAACCGGTAAAGCCATAATTAAAGAATATATGACAACTTCTAAAGTTAATGAAAAGTTATCTTGCGTTACTTTACCCACACGGGAGGCAGATTTATTCAAAAATGCGTAATATTTTTTACGCATTTTAAAATGCACAACGACAAATAATATCGATAAAATCAGTAAAAAAAGCGTTTTCGGGGTCGTCAGTATTTGGATTCCCGCTTTATATAATTGTGAAAGCGAGTCGATCGAAAAAATAACATAATTGACGTCTTTAGCTAATTGTAACGGAAAACTCAATGATACGGGATTTACATCAGCAACCCAGAAGAAATATCGATGAGCAGCATCATTCACTTCGTCAATAGCATTAATTAATTGCTTATTGGCAATTTTTAATTTGGTTAATTCTAAAATCGTGGTATCTGTACCTGCGATTAACGTCTTAAGTAACTCGCTTTGTTCACGTAATAGACGGCGATATTGCGAGCCTTGTTTTCCAGCGTTAATTTGATTAGATAAATTTGGATAATTATCCAAATTTTTAAGAACATTACTGTAATTAAGTTGTTGAACTTTTGCTTTGGCTATTTCTGCGTCGAGCGCTAAAGATTTTGGTTTTTCAGGTAAACGTAATAATTGTTGACGTAATGTTTCACCTAATGCTGTTGAAAAGCTTAGCCACTCCCCTTGTTCATCGAGAGTAGCTAGGGTATTTTGAACATGAGAGATTTGCGTTGATATATTTGTCTGTTCGTTAATTATACTGGTTAAATGAATCTTTTGGCTTTCCATATTTTGGCGAAGATCTTCATTAGTCTCGTTGAGTTTATCAACGATTTCAGTAAGTTGTTGAACATCATCAATAGTCGTTATTTTTTCTTCAGCGAATAGGGTTGAAGAAAAAACCATTAATAACAAATACAATAATCCACGCATCCACATATTGTTAAATCCTTTCAGCTAATTTTTGACCTACACGTGTTACATCCCCAACTTTAAGATCGTTTGAAAATTCAATCGCATTTGAAGCAAATAATGTAATAACGGTTGAACCTAATTTGAAACATCCCATGTCTTGACCTTTGCTGAGTTTAATTTCATCAGAATATGTCCAACGTTTCATGATTCCTTCACGTGGTGGTGTGATTATTCCAGCCCAATCTACTTCAATACTTCCGACGATCGTAGCCCCGACTAATATTTGTGCCATTGGCCCCAATTCTGTTTCAAAAAGGCATATAACACGTTCATTACGCGCAAAAATATTCGGAATGCTTTCTGTTGTGGCTTTACTGACTGAAAAAAGTGAACCAGGCACATAGATCATCTCGCGCAATGTACCGTCACATGGCATATGGAAACGGTGGTAATTTTTGGGCGATAGATAGGTGGTGGCATAAGATCCATTTTGGAAGTACTTAATCATATCTGGATGACAAGCAACCAAAGATTCGAGTGAATAAAAATGTCCTTTTGCTTGTAATAATTGGCTATCTTGAATTGTACCAAATTGGCTTAACATGCCGTCGGCGGGCATGATAATTGAATTTTCAGCCGTATCAATTTCGCGAGCATCTTCTTTTAATTCCCGCGCAAAAAAATCATTAAATGTTTTATAGTCTGTAGCATTAGTGAACTTTGCTTCACTTAAGTCGACTCGATATAACTTACAAAAGCCTTTAATCATCCATGTTGTGACTTTTCCCAACTGTTTTTTGGCTAACCATCCAAAGATAATTGTTAAAAACTGTTTTGGAAGAAGATACTGAATAATTGCTTTAAGCTGATTTAACATAAGTCACTCTCAAATTATTGTAAAAATAGGTCATTATAACAATAATTATTATGAAAGTATAAAACGAACTAAAACCAAAACTGAAGCCTTATTGTTTATTCGCTTTATTATGAGTAATAAAATGATCGTTTTTGCGTGGATTAAGAAAACATATTTGAACTTAACCAGACGTTTTATTTAAAGCCTCAAGCAGGATGAGCTATTACGCATTTAAATAAAAATTTGCTAATGAATGTTGATGGATGCTGGGGTAAATTCGCTGTCAATTTAAAACAGTTATTGATGAAATAGTTAAAAGTTAAAAGGTTAAAATATTCATGTTAATTTAGTTGATGCTTTTAAAAAATGCCTTTTTTTGCGTTCATCATTTAGTTAAAAAAATGACTGTAATTTTTATTATAAATTCAATTGCAACCTCATTTTGACATGCGTCAATATAAACAACTTATCTTTTCTAAAATGATTTTTGGGAATTATTGTGATTATCTAAATTAAATAATTGTTAATGAATTAACATAATCTATACATAAATAAATAATTATTTACAATCATTAGAGTTTGATATTAAATTCTATTTATAAAAAAAGTAAATATTTTTTTATAGCATATAAAATTTGGATATTAAGTTGTCATTACTGATTCATTTTTCTCAATATCAATTAAATTTTTTATTTGAGTTGAAAATATCATGTAAATAAAAATAGGTAATGTAGTATTCAGTGCAAAGTAAAAAATATATATCAATCAGTTGGTTATAGTTTTAAGGGGTAAGTTGAAAAAAAACATAAAGAATTTAAGTGTTATGACCGATATATAAATAAGCTTAAGGCAAGATGGAAATTTTGTGTTTTACACAAAATTAATTGATGGGATTAAATGAGAGTTGTTTTAAATATGGATCAAAAATATAGATTAAAGTGGAATGTTGCACTACAACGTTGGATTATGACTTCGGAAGTATTACGACATGGAAAATCAAAATTTAAAAAAATATTAGTATTAACAGCATTAATGGGCGCTCCCTATATTTCTTATGCTGATTGTTATGCCGGTAACAAAGCGTATGCTAACCAAGGTTCAACATGTGAATTTTCAAACGGTGATTACTACGGAACTAATTTATCACGCATTGAAGGTGAAAATACAACAGCAATATTTACCGCTGATAAGGTAAAAATGATAAGCCCTTCTTATTCAAGTAATCACACGCTAGCGATAGGTGGCGGTAATGGCGGACCTCAAGTAGAAGGCGGGACAACAATATTTAATGGTGATTTGGAAATTATTACCGGTAATAAAGTTTCTCGTGGTATTTATATGTACAATAAGGGTACCCTTTTAATTAAAGGTGATTTAACGATAACTAAAAAAACCCCTACTGGTGCACCACTGGAAGTTGTAAAAGATAACAATGTGGTAACGGTCAATGGTGTTGCAACGTTTAACACTGATGGAGCAGATGCGATACGTAATGGTGGAAACATTACCTTTAATAATGATTTAATCATTAATAACAGTCAAGTCAGTGGTATTGGAATCAGTCTAGGCAACAAGGATGGAAATGAAAAATATTCTGGTAATCTAACATTAAATAAAAATACGACAATTACTACTGCAGGAAAGGGTATCCATTTATGGTACGGAACCTTAACAAATAATGGAATTATCACCTTAAATTCAAATAATGATGTGTCAATAGTCCATGCAGCTGTCATGGGTGATGATACGACAACATTTAACAATAATGGAACACTTAGAGCTGATCCTGCTTCGACATCAATTGAACATATGTTTATTCATGAAGGAACAGGAACGTTTATTGTGAATAATAGCAATAATGGGGATCTTTCTTTTGATAAAGGTTCATTATTTAAAAATATCACACCAGGTACAATTAATATTAATAATGCAGGTAAACTTAGCGGAACAATGGATGCTAATGTAGGTATTATAAATCTTGATAATAGTGGTCAATGGTATATTAATGGCGACTCAAATTTAAATAATGTCATAAATTCAGGTCTCATTTCATTTGCTCATAAATCGCCAACTGAATTTCATATTATGGATGTGAAGGGTGATTATGTTGGAAAAAAAGGTATCGTGAAAATGCGTACTGTATGGGGAGCTACTGATAATGAAAGCGATAAAAATATTCAATCTGATACAATAAAAATTGCCGGTTCAGCTAAAGGGCATACCGTTGTTGTTCCTGTTTCTAATGATGGTAAAGAGAATATTATTGATGGTGATATAAAATCAATCACTAAAGCCATAAATACAACGCCTGTCATTTATGTTGCCGAAAGTAATAACGAAAAAGCCTTTAGTGGCACAGCAAAAACGAATGGCGTTGTTGAGTTTCAGTTAGCCAAACGCACAACAGAGAGTGGCGATGAATACTTTTGGACTATGGCAGCTAATTCGAAATCAGGCAAAGATGCTCAAAATGCTAAATTTGATAAGTTAATTTACGCAAATCCAGTGTCAGGTTATACATTGATGCCTCGTGTCAATTTAGAACAAGGGTATTCTAGTATAGCCAGCTTCAGAGAACGTCGAGGTGACATAACTTGTTATGATTGTAGTGAAATTAATGGAAATCATTCTTGGGGACGTTTTTTTGGGAAACATCATAAACAAGATGGTAAACAACGTTTAAATCTTGATACAAATATTTATGGTTTACAAATTGGTCATGATTTTTTTGTTAAACAGACAGATAGTCAAGATGTTATGATGTTAGGTGCTTATTTTGCCTATAGTAATGCCAATACTGATTTTTCAGATAAATATCATGCAAAAGATGGCGTTATCACACATGATAAAGAAACAGGTAATGGTAAATCAGAAAGCTTTAGTTTTGGCTTAACGAACACTTACTATACCCAAGGTGGGAGTTACTTAGATTTAGTAGGTCAATTATCTTATTTAACTAACAAATATCATGCTAAAAATAGCCATAATCCAGATAGTCAACATGGTTGGGCTGCTGCTGTTTCTGCTGAAGTTGGGCACGCTATTTCAGTGTTTGATAAAAATTGGTCAATAGAACCACAAGCACAATTGATTTACCAACATATCAATTTAAGTCACTTTAAAGATGGTATTCGTCATGTTGATCAAAATGGACAAGACGGTTTACGTAGTCGTTTAGGCTTAAAGTTATCCTATCATGATGATAACCAATTTAGTCAACGCAAATCTTTTTATGTTATTGGAAATTTATGGCATGATTTCGTGAATCCAGAAAAAACCAATATCGGTCGTAATCATATCAACGAAAAGTTTGCACGAACTTGGGGAGAAATGGGTATCGGTATGCAGTTACCTATAGTGACCAACATGAATCTGTATAGTGATGTTCGATATGAACATAACTTTGGTAGTACTCATCGTCAAGGTCTATCAGGGAATGTTGGAATGATGATCCGTTGGTAGTATGGAATATTAACGATTAATAATAAAAAGGATCGTACATCATTGGTTTTATAATGTTGTACGATCCAGTAAAGTAAAATTTAAAACGATTTAACACCGCTAAATTTGTCTTCTATCCTTCATATCCTAAACAACAGTATAAATAGATTACTCTTACCGATTGCATAGCCTATAACTTAGGTTAAATTGACAATTTTTAATATTACATCGTTTTGTCTGTCATTATTGGTCATTGTTAACCAATTTTGATGACGTCAATAAGCCATTTTTTAAGGCTAATCTTAGTTCAATTAATTCTAGAAAATTAAGCGTTGAATATTCTGCCACATAAATTCAACATTACTTTCATGTGGCAGAATAGATTGATGATAATTACCAGTTTATTTTTAAACCGATGTTACCACGAAAACTTTGATGTTTACTGCCACCAAAATTGTGTTCGTAGCGGACATCACCATATAGTTCACTTTGGGTAGTAATTGGAATATTTAAACCTAAACCAATTTCTCCCCAAGTTTTATTGAACTTCTCGCTAAGTTTATCACGTCCAATTTTTACATCATCAGGGCTAAAGAAATCATGCAAGATATTTACAATACCATATACTGACGTTTTTTGGTCTTCTGTATCTGTTGCATTATACGCAAACATGACACCAACACGACCACGTAATGTATCAGGATTATTCTGATCGACATGGCGAATATGATCATTAAAACTGTCAAGTTTCAAATACTGATATGTCAGTTGTGCTTGAGGTTCAATAGACCAATTCGTTCCACTTAATGGAATTGAATGACCTGCTTCAGCCGATAGCGCTACACCCCAACCATCTTGAGTGGATGGATTTTTACCTGTGCGAGCATTATATTTGTTGCGTAGATAAGATAATTGACCGACTAAGTCAACATAAGTGCCAGTACCGGTATAGTAGGTATTAGTGATACCCAAGCTGAAGTTATCTGATTCGCCTTTCCCTGTTTTTTTGTTACTGATAAGGATACCGTCTTTAGTACGATATTTATCAGAAAAATCAGTTTTAGCTCTGTTGTAAGACAGATAACCACCAAATAAATTCAGACCATTATTTTCTAACGATGTGATGGCGAAGTCGTGCCCAATTTGGAAACCATAGATATTGGTTTCAAAATTGAGGCGATGTTCACCATCTTGTTTTTGATGTTTACCAAAAATTCGAGCCCAAGTATTTTGACTATCGTCAGTAGCACAGTCCAAGCAATAGATTTCTCCACGACGTTCCCTTAAATTAGCTAACGTTGTGTATCCTTGCTCAAAGTTGACACTCGGCATAAGTGCATAAGCCGCAATTGGATCGGCATAAATAGTTTTATTGGTTTCGACAAGTGATTTGGTTCTTGCTTTCATTGTCCAATAGTATTCATCTCGATTATCGACGGTACGTTTAGCTAACTGAACTTCTGTCAATCCGGTCGTTTGAGCTTTACCCGTAAAGGCAACTTCTGAACCGCTATTAGCAACATTGACAACTAAAACACTATTCAAACTTTTTTCAATTTGCTTTATATTACCATCAATAATGCGTTCTGTACCATCAGCAGATAATGGAACGATGGTCGTTGTTCCTTTAGCTGTTCCACTTATATTTAAAACATCTGACTTGATGCTACTATTATTTGGGTCGTCTGAAGCATTCCATATAGTATGCATTTTCACTGTACCTTGATCACCCACATAATCACCGGCAATATCAATTGAATAGAATTCGCTTGCGCTGCGGTTAAGCGATGTTGGGTGTTTAAAGTGAATGGTTCCGGCATTTTTGACATTGGTGAGAGTAGAATGTTCAGTGATTTCCCAAAGACCTGAGTTATTTAAATTAATGCTACCATTTCCAGTTTCTATCTTGCCATACAAATTACCAGCATTATTAACGACGATAGTTCCTGTAGATGTGTTGGTAAAAAGATTACCATTGTTAGCATTCAATACACCCGTTTTCGCATTGTTAATTTCTAACGTACCTGTTTTATCATGACTAACAATAGATTGAATATTATCAATTTTACTGGTATCTAATGTTCCGGCATTATTAAATACCGCTTTTTTGCCAGATTCGACAGTACTATGTATCGCTGCCGTATCCGTCACGGATTCAATAGTCAATTTACCTAAATTAGATAGTGAACCACCATCGAGAATAATGGCTTTATAACCTTGCGGAGATTTAATATTTGTATTTTTTAATATTAAATTTCCACCTGTTTGATAAATAGCGCTTGATTCTGTCGTGGTTATGTCTAACTGTGAATCATCTGCGGCAATGATGTTTCCTCCGCTAAGATGAATACCGTTGCCCAATTGGGTATTGATAGTGGTTTGTTGATTCAAATTAACTGTACCATTTTCAACATGAATACCGTGAGTAGCATGTTTAGCATTAAGCGTGGTATTTTTGGCTAAGTTGACAGTACCATTTGTAACTTTAATTAAATTACCATTATTCGCATTTGAACTGATATTTAATTGATCGGCTTTATCACTATTGATTGTGCCACCATTAATATTGAGACCATCGCCCATTTCGGTAAAAATAGTCGTTTCTCGGTTAAGGTTTAATTTACTATTACCACCCATAGTTATACCATTACCGGCGCCTTTTGCAGTAAGGGATGTTTTGCTCGCTAAATTAATTTCTCCCAGATCTTGCAGTTTTATGACATCACCGTTACCGGTATCCGTATTATTGGAATTGACGCTATTGGTGGTTGCGTTAAGTTCGGAACCAAAAGACGCTTTCCCTTGTCCTGAGACATATAATGAAGTGCCTGATGCATAATGTTGATTCCCTGCACCATATGATTCAATTGTGGTTATACCATCAATATTCATTTCACCACCATAAATATCGATGGCGTTATGGCTAGCACCGCTTAATTTATTTGATTCTACACCCAGATTACCTTTCACATGAATCGAACCAGAAGTTTGAACAATTCCTTTTCCTTCTTTCATATTAATATTTAGATCATTATGAAATGTAGTGTCACCTGCGCTGTTTTTTAAACCAACATAATTTGCTTCAATATTGACGTTTTTCTCAAAATTTAAGATTCCCCCTAATTGGGTATCATTTAATTCCGAACCATTACGAATACCGTCACCATTCGATTTTATATTGGTTTCTCCTTTTACCGTGATGCGTGCTGAGTTTGCCTTCGTCAAAGACACGTCGATCGGGGCACCCGTTTCAAATTCGGTTTGTGACTGATCATTTTTATCGGGCCAGAAATCGGTGTGATTGATGTTTAAATTACCATTAACCACTAATTCACTATTGTCCCCTAATAAAATACTACTTGGTCGGTATTGTTTTTTTGTAGCATCTGGTGGTAAAGTTTGAGCGTTAAGATTAATCGTTAAATCGCCGTCAACGGTCACCGTTCCGCCTAAATTTGGACGATTATTTACTGGGTCTTGCTTAGGATAAGGTTCTGTCGTCCCAACGACCAAAGCATGATTTTGGTTTTTGCTGGTAATGGTCACTTTACCGTTAGTTGGATTAAAAGTCAGTTTACCGCCGTTATCAACAGTAATGACTTTATTATCTTGCCCTTTAGTTTCAATGCCCGTATAGCTGTCATCAGTAAGTTCACAGTTACTACCATTGACATTTATTTGGTTTTGAACATTGATTGAGCAAGGACCAGCTAATGCATTAGCGGAAAGCGAAGCCAATGCTGTTACTGCTAACAATTTTGAACTTTTCGTTTTCCCTTTTTTTGCCAGCTCTGAAACAACAACCCATTGTCGTTTAGAGGTGTGCCAGACTATTTTGTAAACTTTATTCATATTTTCATCCTTTTAAGGTATTTCTTAGTCAACTTTGTTAGAAATCAAGTCAACAAAGTTTTTTTTATAATTAGATCTTATTACTTGTCTTTAACGGGTTGCGTAAAAATTATCCTAACAATATTTACATTTAAATAATAATTTGATGTGAATTATGTATCTAAATTGATTTTATTGTCAGGAACTCGTTAAAGGCGATTAATTCTATTCTTATTCGATTAATAAGTATATATAAAAATCATCTTTTTATGATCATAATTTGATCAGTGAAATTAGTGGTTAAAATCAAAAATTAAATTTTTGTTAAAATGTGTAAGTGTGCATTTCGACCCGTGATTAGGGATTAATATTATTTCGATAGGCATCGGGTTAACATTAAAAAATAATGCTAATCCCGATGAAATAAAATTAAGTGAAGTGTTTTCAACTAGTAAAAAAGAAATATTTAAAGTTCTTTTAGGATTTATTAACAGGCAATATTCATCTGATGTCACTGACTGACCCCATTCTATTTTTACGTTGTCAAATAAAAAATAATAAATTATTAACAATAAAAACAGGGATTAATATGCCAATTGACCATTTCATATACCCAAAAAAACTAGGCATCTCGATTTGATTTTGGGTCGCAATACTTTTAACCATAAAGTTAGGTGCATTACCAATATAGCTTAAAGCCCCCATAAAAACAGACCCCATAGATACGGCTAACAAGGTCTTTTCAAGCGAAGTCATTAATATTGTTGCATCACCCGATGCTAAATTAAAAAAGACAAGGTAAGTTGGTGCATTGTCTAAAAAGCCTGATAGGAGCCCGGAAAGCCAAAAATACATACTATTAATGGGGTGCGCTTGTTGATTATTGACTAACGAAACTAGTGGCGATAACGCTCCGTCACTGCCTGCTTTTAAAATGGCCAGAACAGGTACAATTGTAATAAATATACCAATGAATAGTTTAGCTACTTCAATAATAGGTTCCCAATTAAACTCATTAGCTGCGCGAATGTTTTTCGGAGTTATGCAAATAGAAATTAGGGTGATAATGATAAAAACGCCATCTCGGACAAGGTTAGGTAAACTTAGATGCGTCTCGAATAGCGTTATCTCTATAGAAGAATGCCATATTCCAGATAATAGAACCATTGCAATAATCAGGATTAACAGCAACACATTATTTAATCCATAAAACTTTATGGAACTGTTATTTTTGGGCATTGTGGCTAAATGTTGCTTTCCGTACTGTAATTGGAAATAGTGGCGATCAATGAAATAAAAAATCGTAAGTAATAATGTTGAAGTTAACAATACTGGTAATAACATATGGCTCATTGTCCAGAAAAAATCGACACCTTTTAAAAAACCGATAAATAGTGGCGGATCACCAAGTGGTGTCAATCCTCCTCCTATATTAGCCACTAAAAAAATGAAGAAGATAATAATGTGAACGGCTTGTTTTCGATTGCGATTGGCTCTGATAAGGGGGCGTATCATTAGCATGGCAGCTCCAGTTGTTCCCATGATTGAAGCTAATAAAGTGCCCACTGCTAATAAGCATACATTTAATTTTGGGGTACTGACTATTTCACTTTTAATTAAAATACCACCTGATACGGTAAACAGCGCCAGCAATAACAGAATAAAAGGGAGATATTCAGCGAATATTGCATGAGTAGTTAGCTCAAGAGTTGATTGCCACCCAAAAAAATAACATGCTGATCCCATAAAGAGCAACGTCCAAAAAATGGTGATCTTGCCATAATGATGATGCCAAATTCGGGGGATCAATAATGGTAACAATGCTATCGACAACAAAATACCAACAAATGGGATACCCCAACAGAGTGATAGATGTTGACCACTAAAATCATCAGCATACAAGTCGAAAGGGATGAAGGTTAATATAATCAGTGGTGCGAGTGATATTTTAATTAATTGTTTCATTAGATCTATTTTAATTATTTATTTATCACCTATTATAACAAATATTTTAAAGGTAATAATGATTGCTGATTGTTGTATCCGTTACAGTTCTGAAAAGTTTGAATATTTGCTATGTTAATAGTTGCAATTTGCTAGTAACCTATGTGAATGATGCCTAATTCATCATGTTTGTATTTTTCTCAATGCAAAACGCCATTATAATAAATAATAGTACATATTTCTGGAATAAACATGCCAAACCGATCACCAACTATCAACACATCGCCTTTACATATTCGCAATAAACATCGCCATGGATATGACTTTGCACAATTAATTAAAGCTGTGCCAGAATTTTCAGCTTTTGTTAAACGGAATCAATACGGAAATTTATCGATTGATTTTGCTGATCCTAACGCTGTCAGAATGTTAAATAAAGCACTACTATTGACCTATTACCAACTTTCTTATTGGGATATTCCTAACGATTATTTGTGTCCACCAATACCCGGACGAGCCGATTATATGCATTATTTGGCCGACTTGCTGGCAGAAGATAATCAACATATCATGATTACGGGTAAAAAAGTTCAGGTGTTGGATATCGGTATGGGAGCCAATATGATCTATCCTATCATTGGTCGAGCTGAGTATGGTTGGTCATTTGTGGGCAGTGATATCAATCCAACAGCCATCAAAGTTGCATCATTAATCACAAAGGCTAATATGTTACTCAAGGGATCTGTTCAATGTCGATTGCAAAAAAATTGTTTGGCGATTTTTGATGGGATTATTCAGCCTAAAGAGTTTTATATGCTTACCCTTTGTAATCCTCCTTTTCATGCGTCAGCGCAAGCTGCCTTGGCCAGTACCCAGAAGAAACTCAAAAATCTAGGAAAATTGGGTGATTCAAAACAAAAAACAGTACTGAATTTTGGTGGGCAACATATGGAGTTATGGTGTCAAGGTGGCGAAAGTACATTTATCAGTAATATGATAAAAGAGAGTGCCAATTATAAAACACAGTGTTTATGGTTTACGACATTGGTTTCAAAAAAAGAATCATTACCGGTAATTAGAAAACACTTAAAAGCCGTTAAAGCTATTGAGACAAAAATTGTGCCTATGGCACAAGGACAAAAAATTAGCCGTTTTGTCGCATGGACTTACTTTAATAAAGCAGAACGTCAACAGCTTCTAGCAAATTATTAATGTTTAGTAAAATATCTCAAACAGACTGATATTTAAGTACTACAAAGGCGAGTGATTAATCACCCAAGATGTCCTGCAAAAATAGTATTCAATAATTTTTGTGTTGTTAATTGACCTTTTCTTGTTTTATCTAATCAGATGTTTAATCAACATGCTATTTTTAACATATATAAAAAATGATATGTAATCAATGTTTAATATTAAAAATGGGTATTCATTAATTATATAATTCTTTGTTATAACTAAAAATTATTATTTTTCTTATAAAAAATTAACGATAATTAAAATGCTTTGCAATGAACAGTAATGGTTATAATATAATCAATACTGAAGCGATTTCCATTTAGGTATAAGGAAGATAATATGAGTAAG
Source organism: Gilliamella sp. B2717 (assembly GCF_026536675.1). NCBI lineage: Bacteria > Pseudomonadati > Pseudomonadota > Gammaproteobacteria > Orbales > Orbaceae > Gilliamella > Gilliamella sp. B2717. Next base: position 63,211 of record NZ_JAFNNQ010000095.1, read on the forward strand.
AATACGACGGCAGAACTGATTGAAAAGTTAGAAACTATTGTGGGCAAAAAGCACACATTAACTGATCCTTCCCGTACTTTACTTTATCGTAAAGGTATTCGTTTTGGGGAAGGTGATGCTATTGCAGTGGTTTTACCCGGTACGTTAGTTGAACAGTGGCTAGTTTTAAAAGCGTGTGTTGAAGCCGATGTCATTGTGATTACTCAATCGGCAAATACAGGATTAACCGGTGGTTCTACACCTGACGGTAATGATTATGATAGGCCTGTGGTAATTGTCAGTACTCGTCGACTTGAAGGTATTCAAGTGATTGAAAATGGTGAGCAAGTGGTTTGTTTGCCAGGCAGTACACTATTTAAACTTGAAAAAGAGTTAAAAAAATATAATCGTGGGCCGCATTCGGTAATAGGTTCATCTTGTATTGGCGCATCCGTTATGGGTGGGGTGTGTAATAATTCTGGTGGTGCTTTAATCCAGCATGGGCCTGCCTATACACAAATGGCCGTATTTGCTCAATTAGATGATCAAGGACAATTGCATCTGGTTAACCATTTAGGGATTGAATTAGGTGATGATCCAGAGACGATCTTACAAAATCTTCAAAATCATACTTATACTGAAAAAGACATTAATCATGATGCAGGTTTAGGACACGATCATCATTATTGCGATCATGTTCGTGAGATTGATGCCGATACGCCAGCGCGTTTTAATGCCGATCCAACTAGACATTACGAAGCTTCGGGTAGTGCAGGTCGGTTAATGGTATTTGCTGTACGATTAGATACATTTCCACTTGAAAAAAATAGTGCAGTATTTTATATCGGTACTAATAATACTGATGATCTTGATGAAATCCGACGTCATATTTTAGCTCACTTTAAAAATTTGCCGGTATCGGGCGAATATATTCATCGTGATGCATTTGATATCGCTGCTGTATATGGTAAACATATCTATTTAGCCATACAAAAATTAGGGACAAATGTGATTCCTCGCTTATATGCATTTAAAAATTTCGTTGATCGTGTCAGTACAAAAATTCCATTCTTCCCCAATAATTTTTCAGATCGATTTGCGGTGTCTGTGAGTAAATTACTTCCTAACCACTTACCTAAATCTATTCGTGATTATCGTGATCGTTTTGAACATCATCTTATTTTAAAAATGGCCGATGATGGCATAGCGGAAGCTCAGGCATTTTTGCAAACATTTTTTCAAAACAAACAAAGCGACTATTTTCATTGTAATGAGAAAGAAGCAGAAGCGGCGATGTTGCATCGTTTTGCGACAGCTGGTGCTGCAACTGTTTATCGTAGTGTCCATTCGGATACGGTTGAAGATTTGGTGGCACTGGATATTGCTTTACGACGTAATGATAAAGATTGGTTTGAAACATTACCAGAAAATATAAGTCAGCATTTTATTCATAAATTATATTATGGGCATTTCTTCTGTTCTGTTTTTCACCAAGATTATATTGCCAAAAAAGGAACAGATTGCCACAAAGTGAAAGAAGCGATGTTAGCTATTTTAGATCAGCGTGGGGCACAATATCCTGCTGAACATAATGTTGGTCATTTATATCAAGCTAACGCTGATTTGAAAAAATTCTATCAGCAATTAGATCCGACTAACAGCCTCAATCCAGGTATTGGTAAGACATCGAAAAAGAAATATTGGCAGTAATTTGACCTTAAACGAAAACCGCCAGTATTGATAAACTGGCGGTGTTATGTTGATATGACTAAATAATCATATTGTTCAATAATTCGATTAATATATTGTCTTGAAAATCATTTGTATATCAAAGTAATTTTTTTAATTGATATAACATTTCTAATGCCTGTTTCGGTGTTAATGCATCAGGATCTATACGTTTTAAAGCCTCTTCAACTTCAGAAGGTTCTGATTCAGTTTCAAACGAAAGTTGCGAGCTATCAACATGGCTGTTCGCTGTCTGTTTTGAAATCATTTCAAGCTCTTTCAATTTCTGTTTGGCCCGTTTTAAAACCGTTTTAGGCACACCAGCTAAACCCGCAACGGCGATACCGAAACTTTTGCTTGCTGCACCTTCAGAAACTTCATGAATAAATGCAACGGTATTATCATGTTCAATAGCATCAAAATGGATGTTATAGACACCTTGCATATGTTCAGGTAGTTGAGTTAATTCAAAGTAATGAGTAGCAAATAGGGTCATTGCCTTAATGTGATTAGCTAAATTTTCTGCACATGCCCAAGCCAATGAAAGCCCATCATAGGTTGAAGTGCCTCGACCAATTTCATCCATCAGTACCAAACTTTGTTCAGTTGCGTTATGCATAATATTGGCTGTTTCGGTCATTTCAACCATAAAAGTAGAACGCCCGGATGCTAAATCATCTGATGCACCTATCCGCGTAAAGATGCGATCAACAGGCCCAATCACGGCTTTAGATGCAGGAACAAAGCTACCAATATAAGTCAGTAAAACAATCAATGCAGCTTGACGCATATAGGTGCTTTTCCCGCCCATATTTGGGCCCGTAATAATAAGCATTCTGCGGTTTGGTGATAGCAAAAGCGAGTTAGCAATAAATGGTGTTTTTAATACTTGTTCTATAACCACATGTCGACCATCTTTAATTTCAATTCCTGCACTATTAGATAATGTCGGGCACTGATAATTAAGTGTTAAAGCACGTTCAGCAAGGTTAGTTAGTACATCAAGTTCAGCTATTGCATCAGCACTCATTTGCATATTCGCTAAATCAGGCAATAGTAACTCAAAAAGTTGATCGTAAAGTTGTTTTTCTAAAGCTAATGCACGACCTTTAGAGGTTAACACTTTATCTTCATATTCTTTTAATTCTGGAATAATATAACGTTCAACATTCTTCAATGTTTGCCGTCTGGTATAGTGAATCGGCGCTAAATGGCTTTGCCCTCGACTTATTTGAATATAGTAACCATGTACCGCATTAAATCCGACTTTTAAGGTATCGATACCTAGCGTTTCACGCTCGCGAATCTCGAGTTGTTCCAGATAATTCGTTGCACCGTCAGCAAGATTACGAAGTTCATCTAATTCGGCATTATAGCCAGTTGCAATCACCCCTCCATCACGAATAATAACGGATGGGGCTTCAACAATCGCTTGATTTAAAAGATCGGCTATCTGATCAAATTGATTGATTTTAGCTCGTAAAGCAATTAAATAAGGTGATGAGTGATGATTTAACAATTGTTGTAATTCTGGCAATACATTATAAGCATCACGTAAACGAGCAAAATCACGTGGGCGTGCTGTTCTTAACGCTAATCTGGCTAAAATTCGTTCCAGATCACCAATTTGCTTTAAGAACGGTTGAATATCACTAAGATCATGTTGTAATTCGCTAATGGCTTCTTGTCTATTTTGCAAAATAACCACATTACGGATAGGCGAATGCAACCAACGTTTTAACATTCGGCTTCCCATAGCGGTTTGCGTTTTGTCTAATATATCGGCAACCGTATTTTCAGTGCCACCACATAAATTTTCGGTGATTTCTAAGTTTCGGCGAGTAGCTGCATCTAAAACAACAAAATCATAGGCTGACTCTTTAATGATAGAGCGAATATGGGGCAGGGCTGTGCGTTGAGTATCTTTCACATATTGTAATAAACAACCTGCGGCAGACAATGCATAACAACAATCTTCAACTCCAAATCCGACTAAATCATTCGTTCCAAATTGTAACTTAAGCTGTTGTTTTGCTGTTTCAAGATCAAAGTCCCATAATGGGCGCCGTCTTAAGCCATTACGATTGTCAATTAATGACATGGATTCGAAATCTTCAGGATAAAGAAGTTCAACCGGATTTGTCCGCTGTAGTTCAGCTTGCATTGCTTCAACGTTATCGCATTCGAATACAAAAAAACGACCAGAACTGATATCAAGAGTTGCATAACCAAAATGATTTTTGTGCTGCCAAATGGAAGCCAACAAATTATCTTTTCGATCTTCTAAAAGTAATTCATCACTTACTGTGCCAGGGGTGACTATACGAACAACCTTACGCTCAACAGGCCCTTTACTGGTAGCAGGATCGCCAATCTGCTCACAAATTGCGACCGACTCACCCAACGCAATGAGTTTTGCTAAATAACTTTCAACCGCATGATAAGGCACGCCTGCCATTGGAATAGGTTCACCATTTGAAGAGCCTCTTTTTGTTAACGAGATATCAAGAAGTTGCGAAGCCCGTTTGGCATCATCATAAAACATCTCATAAAAATCACCCATACGATAAAACAGTAAAATATCCGGATTTTCTGCTTTCAATTTTAGGTATTGTCGCATCATTGGTGTGTGGTCGGTGAAGTTGTCGTATTCGGTCATATTATCAATTCTTTTTTATCTAAAACTCAGGCGATTACTATTTCTACTCTTATTCACTTTATCGCAAAATCTTTGATTTTGCTCTTAAGTATCAAGGTAACTGTCTTAAAAAACCTAAAAATCGGTGAAACTTATTATTATATTAGGCATTGTTTAATATTAAATGATTGTATCACTTTATAGGCTGTATTGAAAATGAGGTGATGAGGTCATAATGAATTTATTGTTTTATATCAGAGTTTAGTCTGGTAATGATTAAAATCTTAACAGGATGTAACCATAGAGGATCTAAAACAGGTAAAAAGTAAGTTTTATATAATTGGCAATTGTGTTGAATGAGGTAGCAGAAGATACATATGAGTACTTACGAAAAGGGATCAAAGCAACATATTATTTATATCGTTGCGATGATGAATGTTGAGGATGGTTACAGAAAAGGGATAGATTTTTGAATAGTTCAAAAGATTTGTAAAATTGATTTATTACGAATCCATAGTTTTTGAATTTATATCTTATTTCAGTAGTTAAATTAACGATTCAAGAATATAGTAAATATTGATAGCAAAACATTCTAAACTACAAATAAACTAAAGTTATCAGATTTACTTGCGGGTGATAAATTATTAGATCCAATAGTTGTAATTGATGAACATTATTATGGTAAGGCAATTGGCTATCCTCAACACCATGGAGTAATATAATTTGCAATCTAGCAATTGAATATTTTTAAATATATTTAATCTTCTATGGTATATTATCTTCAAAAAATAAAAATTATTTTTAGAGACTTTAAACGTTAAAGAAATGAGTTAAAAATTATGGGGAAATCAGAAAAGCTAACTCGTCAAGAACTTATTGATAGTGAATTGCTTAAATCTGGCTGGAATGTTAAGGATTTAACGCAAGTGAAACAGGAGTTTAATGTCGTTGTTTCACCGAATTCTGCTGCTGAGCCTGTACCTCCTTATCAACGCCACCAATTTAGTGATTATGTTTTATTAGGTAAAAATGGCAAACCTATTGCTGTAGTAGAAGCTAAAAAAACAAGCAAAGACGCAAAGTTAGGTCGAGAACAAGCTAAACAGTACTGCTATCACATTCAAAAACAGTTTAATGATGAGTTACCTTTTTGTTTTTATACAAACGGACTTGAAATATATTTCTGGGATTTGGGAAATTCACCTCCGAGAAAAATTTTAGGGTTTCCAACACGAGATGATTTAGAACGTTTACAGTATCTACGTCGCCATCGAAAAAGTCTCTCTCAAGAACTGATTAATACAGATATTGCTGGACGAGATTATCAAATTCGTGCAATACGTTCGGTATTAGAGGCGATTGAGCAAAAAAAACGAAATTTTCTCTTGGTTATGGCAACAGGAACAGGTAAAACTCGCACTTGTATCGCCATGATTGATGCTTTAATGCGTGCTAAACACATCGAAAAAGTGTTGTTTTTAGTTGACCGAATAGCGTTACGTGAGCAAGCATTAGCAGCATTTAAAGAGCATTTACCCAATGAACCTCGCTGGCCGAATGTCGGTGAGAAATTAATTACCACTGATCGGCGTATTTATGTATCAACATATCCTTCAATGCTCAATATTCTCAGAGGTGATATTCAGCATTTATCACCACATTTTTTTGATTTAATTGTTATTGATGAAAGCCATCGTTCTATTTATAACACTTTTGGCGAAATCATAAACTATTTTAATACTCTAACATTAGGACTAACGGCTACACCAACCGATATTATTGATCATAACACTTTCCGGTTATTTGATTGTGAGGACGGTCTTCCTACCTTTGCTTATACCTATGAAGAAGCAGTGAACAATTTACCGCCTTATTTATGTAATTTTCAGGTAATGAAAATTCAAACTAAATTCCAGATAGATGGTATTAGTAAACGTACCATATCTTTAGAAGATCAAAAGAAGCTTATCTTAGATGGCAAAGATATTGAAGAGTTGAATTTTGAAGGTTCACAGCTTGAAAAAACAGTTATAAATAAAGGTACTAATACACTGATTGTCAAAGAGTTTATGGAAGAATGTATTAAAGACCAAAACGGAGTTTTGCCAGGTAAAACAATTTTCTTTTGTTCTTCTATGGCTCATGCTCGACGTATTGAAGAAACCTTTGATAAACTCTATCCGCAATATAATGGTGAACTGGCTAAAGTATTAGTGTCTGATGATTCTCGAGTTTATGGTAAAGGCGGTCTTTTAGATCAATTCACCAATAATGATATGCCTAGGATCGCAATAAGTGTTGATATGTTGGATACCGGTATTGACATTCGAGAGATTGTTAACTTAGTTTTTGCTAAACCGATTTATTCATATACTAAATTTTGGCAAATGATAGGTCGTGGTAGTCGATTATTGGAAAGTAATAAAATAAAACCATGGTGTATAGAGAAAGATACATTTCTTATTTTAGATTGTTGGGATAATTTTGAATACTTTAAGCTAACGCCTAAAGGTAAAAAACTAATACCTCAATTGCCGTTGCCTGTTCGTTTAGTTGGAATTCGGTTAGATAAAATCGAAAAAGCCTTAGATATTGACGAAATAGCTATTGCTCAAAATGAAATCTCAAAATTGCAAACACAAATTAAAGACTTACCACAAGACTCTATTGTCATTAAAGATGCTGCTGGAATTTTAGAGAAACTTAATTTGGATGATTTCTGGGCAAAAGTCGATCATCAAAAAATAGCTTTTTTGCGTAATGACATTAAACCATTATTTCGAACTCTCTCTAACACCGACTTTAAAGCGATGCGATTTGAACGAGATTTGTTAGAATTTTCATTAGCGCGATTAAATCAAGCGCAAGAACGAGCTGAATTATTACAGCAAGCTATTATTGAAAAAATTTGTCTTTTACCTTTGAATATCTCTTTTGTTCAGGTAGAAGAACCGCTTATTCGAGAAGCTCAACGAAACTATTTTTGGGCAAATATTACCGAATCAGCTTTAGATAACCTAAATAACAAATTAGGACCATTGATGAAGTTGTGTGAAACCAACCCTAGTTATTCTGGTCCAGTGTATTTAAATTTACAAGATAGTTTACATCATAAGGAATGGGTTGAATTTGGACCACAACATGAATCGGTTAGCATAACCCGCTATCAGGAAATGGTTGAAACATTAGTTCTTGAACTGACAGCGCATAATCCTTTATTAGCAAAAATAAAAGAAGGTCAATCTCTTGATGCTACGGAAGCAAAGCAACTAGCTGAGTTACTTCATGCCGAACATCCACATATTACTGAAGATTTACTGCGCCAAGTGTATAAAAATCGTAAAGCTCACTTTATCCAGTTTATTCGGCATATACTTGGTGTTGAGGTGTTAAAAAGTTTTCCAGATACTGTTAATGAAGCGTTCGAACAATTTATTCAGCAGCACACTCACTTAACTAGTCGTCAGTTGGAATTTTTGAATTTGCTAAAAAATTTTATTATTGAACGCGAAAAAGTCAGTCGTAAAGATTTAATTAGCGCACCATTTACGATAATTCATCCTCAAGGTATTCGAGGTGTATTTAGTCAAATAGAAATAAATGACATATTACAGCTAACCGAAAGACTTGCGGCTTAATTTAAGCAAGTTTAAACAGTTAAAATAAGGTACACAATTAATGTTACAAAATAATCCCCAACTTAAAAGTCTGATCAATCAATTATGGAACAAATTTTGGAGTGGTGGCATTTCCAATCCTTTAACTGCAATTGAACAAATTACTTATTTGCTATTTATGAAACGAATTGATGAAGTTGAATTGAAAAAACAGGCTGATGCAGAGTTCACAGGAGAAACATATGAATCTAAATTTTCAGGCATATGGATCCCACCAGAATACCGTGCAAAAATTTTGGAAAGTGATACTGAAGAACAGATCAAAGATAAATATGCCCAAGAGCAACAATACGCAATTGATAAACAAGAGTTGCGTTGGAGTGAATTTAAACGCAAACCTGCTGATGAGCTGCTACAGCATGTACAAAATAAGGTTTTCCCGTTTTTAAAGGATCTTAATGGTGAAGAATCCCATTTTACTCACCATATGAAAAATGCAGTTTTTATTATTCCCAAAGCGGCATTATTAGTCGAAGCGGTAAAAACCATTGACCTAATTTTTGAGGTAATGGAGCAAGATTCTGCAGAAAACGGACAAGCATTTCAAGATATTCAAGGTGACGTGTACGAATATTTATTATCAGAAATTGCTTCAGCAGGAAAAAACGGTCAATTTCGTACACCGCGCCATATTATCAAGCTGATTGCCGAATTAGTGCAACCACAATTAGGACATCGAATTGCCGATCCGGCGTGTGGAACAGCGGGTTTTTTATTGGGGGCGTACCAGTATGTTACTACTCAACTCGCGCTAAAGTATGGTACTGACGTTGCTGAATTAGTTGCCGATGAAGATGGATTTATCCGGACATCATTGGCGGCCGTGTTGACACCAGAAAATCAAAAAATATTGGAACACTCATTAATTGGTTTTGATATTGATAGTACCATGGTTCGCTTAGGTTTAATGAATTTGATGATGCACGGCATTAATGAGCCTCAAATTGATTATCAAGATACGTTAAGCAAAGGATTTAATGAAGAATCTTGCTATGACATTATCATGGCAAATCCACCATTTACAGGTAGTATCGATAAAGGTGATATTAACGAAAATCTGCAAGTTGCCACCACAAAATCTGAATTACTGTTTGTTGAAAACATTTATCGATTATTAAGAAAAGGTGGTACGGCCGGCGTAATTATCCCACAAGGCGTGCTATTTGGTAGTGGAAAAGCCTTCAAAGATTTACGCAAAATTTTAGTGGAACGTTGTCAATTAAAAGCCGTAATCAGTATGCCTAGTGGTGTGTTTAAACCTTATGCCGGAGTCAGTACAGCAATCTTACTTTTCACAAAAGTCTGGGATGCTAAAGATGAGGTGATAAAACCAGCGACAGAACAGGTATGGTTTTATGATATGCATTCTGATGGTTATACGTTAGATGATAAACGTAGCAAACTTGATGGATACGGCGATTTACAAGACATTGTCACCCAATATCATCAACGTGACAACAATATACAATCTGAACGTACTCAAAAATACTTTTCTGTTCCTTATCAAGAGATTAAGGATGAAGGTTATGATCTTTCGTTTAATCGTTATAAAGAAGAGATTTTTGAAGAAATTGAATATGAAGCGCCAACTGTTATTTTAGATAAGTTGATAATGGCTGAAGTGGGAAATGCTGATGAAAATGATTTAGCGAACATTAAAAGTGGTATTGTAAAAGAGCTTTTAGAGTTAAAAGGAATGATTAAATGAAGTCTGATAAAATAGAGCATCTTTTCGAATTTCTTCCAAAATCAAAAATTAAAGCAGCAGAAGGTAAAGAAACTGGACGATATCCTTTTTATACATCTAGTGAAATACAGTCCAAATATATTAATAGCTTCTTATATTATCCAGATTGTTTAATTTTCGGAACAGGTGGAAAATCGAGTATACATTTAGCTAAAAATCAATTTGCAACATCCACTGATTGTATTGTAATTACGCCGAAAAAAAACACATCGATTAATATAGATTATGTTTTTCAATATATTAAATATAATAGAAAGTTGTTAGATAATGGATTTAAAGGTGCAGGTCTTAAACATATATCCAAAGCTTATATTTCAAAAATCCCTATTAAATATTATGAAAATATCAATCACCAAATTCGCACCGCTTATTTATTAACTAAGATAGAGCTGTTAATTAAGCAACGTAAACAGAATTTACAACAATTAGATGATTTTATAAAAAGTGTGTTTTTAGATATGTTTGGTGATCCTCTCAAAAATGATAAAAAATGGGAAAAGGTTGCACTAAACAATTTTGGTAAAGTTATTACAGGAAATACACCTCCTAGAAAAGATGAATCAAATTATTCAGTTAAATATATTGAGTGGATTAAAACAGATAATATTATAGAAGAATTGCTTTATATTACTAAAGCATCTGAATATTTATCAGAAACTGGAATTTTGAAAGCTAGAATTCTAACAAAGGGAGCACTGTTAGTTACTTGTATTGCTGGTAGCATTTCTTCTATTGGTAGAGCTTCACTTACAAACAGAAAAGTATGTTTTAATCAGCAAATTAATGCAATTCAACCAAATAAAGATACTAATCCATTTTATTTATATGCATTGTTCAAAGTTCAAAGAAAATATGTTCAAAGTTTCGCTAACAAAGGGATGAAAAAGATCATTACAAAAGGTGAGTTTGAAAAAATAGAAATGATAAAACCGCCAGTCGACCTACAAAATCAATTTGGAGTCATTGTTGAAAAAGTAGAAATAATTAAAGAACTATACCAACAAAGTCTTACTGAATTAGAAAATCTTTATGGTGCAGTAAGCCAAAAGGCGTTTAAAGGAGAGTTAGATTTAGACAAAATCCCTTTTATTGAAGCCTCACAGACTCAAAAACAGGTTAATATTATTGATAAAGAACAGGATACTCAAACAATTACTCAATCCAAACCATCATTTCATCTTTATCCTTTTTTAAAGGGAGTAGATATATTAACTGTGAAAGGGCGTTTGGAGTTAATTAAATTTTGGTTTGAACAATCTTTAAAAAATACAAAAAAAGGTAATCCTTTATCAATAGAGACATTTTGGCAAAATGCAAAGTTTAATTTCGAACCGTATCGAGATAAACAACTTAACATTGCTGAAAAAAACAATAAAAGTGATGAAGTCGATGCAATAAATAATCTTAATTTAGGGATACAAGAATACGATTTTTTAAAAGAGTTAATCTTTGAAAAATTAGCTGACGGACTATTATATCAGGAATTGTCAGAAGTTGAAAAAGTTGAATTGGCTCAATTAACAAATGAAAATGATTTGGATACTAAAAATACAATAATATTAAAAAATAATATGCTCTAAGGGATTTAATATGAAATTGCTGCGCTTAAAAGTAACCGATCCTGTGGGATTTCGGAGTTTACAAACAGGCTTTGAGATCTATTTCCGTGATGAATGGCAACTGAATGATGAAAATAGTCAAGATTTGCCTATGCAACAGGAATTCGCACCGATTATTTGTATTGGACCAAATGGTTGTGGAAAATCTAATGTATTGGAGCTTTTGGCAGCAATTTTTTATCAACTTGAAATTTTAAGAGTTAGGCGACACTTTTTACCGCGTAATTTTATCTATGATGAAGAGGATAATCCTAATGGTTATAAGGAGAATAATGGGTCTCCGGCAGCATTTGAGTTGGAATATTTGATTAAAGTACCTAATGAATATATCAACCCAGCAGGGAAATCTTTTGCTCATGTAAGGATAATCAAGAATATAAATAGCTCACCGGATATCGATTGGCTAAATGCTGAGCAGTTTAATATTGAAAATTTTACCAAAGTCAGTGATCGTGAACGAGAGTTTTTACTACCGCAATATATATTGGGCTACTCTTCTGGTGAAAATGAAATTCTTAGTCTACCTTTTTTTAAAATGCGATTTATTCAATTTGATGAATATTGGGATGCTTTACAAGCACAGCTTCCTTATTCAGGTCGACCCGAAACGCGTTTAGCTTATATTGATAATTCGTTCAGTCAAGCCATTTTATTATGTAACCTGCTTTTTTATGACAACGATATATTAAAACCATTTCAAGAAGAAGTCGGACTTGTTGATGTTAAAACGTTTCGTATTATTATTAAACGTCAGATTACTATTAACGAGCTACAGGTTGAAGCGTTTTTATCAGCTAACAATAGTCAACCACATCCAGCAATTGTCAAAGATGACGATACAGGCATTATATCGCTTAAGTTGGTTAAGCTGCTTGAGGCTGATGACGATTCTGCTAAAAATTTTGATCCAATGATTAGCCGTTTGAAACGGTGTGCGACTTGTTTTTTTGTTGATGAAGACTCTGATACTTTATATTTAGACTACTATGTTAATGAAGCAACTAAGCAAGCTTTCCAAAAAAACTTCAGCTCACCTATTGAATTATTTCAAGCTTTTCAAGTGTTATTATCGCTCAATTTATATTCAGTCAGTGATAAATTAAAGTCAGAATTGTATTGCTCTAATAGTCATTATGTTAGCGAAACGGTGCCAACATTAGCGTCAGATGAACGAATTATGCGGTTCAAGGATGTTTATTTAACGAAAAAAAACATATCGCAACCTGTGTTACTCAAAGCGTTATCGGACGGCGAACATCAATTATTACATAGTCTTGGTTTATGTTTGTTATTTAAAAACACCAATAGCTTGTTTTTCTTGGATGAGCCAGAAACCCATTTTAATCCTGACTGGCGTTCTAAGTTTGTCAGTTTATTGAAGCAATGTTTTTCTGAGCAACAATACGATCCAAGTCATGAAATGTTAATTACTACTCATGCGCCGTTTTTAGTGTCTGACAGTACACCAGAAAAAGTTTTTTTATTTAAAAAAGAAAATGATCAAGTCATTACAGAGCATCCAAATTTTAACACTTTGGGCGCTTCAGTGAATAAAATTACTATGAATGCTTTCGGCAAAAAAGAAACTATCGGCGGTTATGCTCAAACATTATTAGATAAATTACAATTACGGTTTGAAAAAGGTGAGCAAACTGAATCATTACTTGAAGAAATAGACCAAACATTGGGCGATTCAGTCGAAAAAATGTTATTACTTAAAACGCTTAATGACAAGCTGGAGGAACAATAGTGCTTTTCCCTTATGAATATGTTCCCCATACAATGGATAAAATGCAGAAGTTTATCGATTTTATCTTTCTAGAGGTTTGGTGTAAGGCTTCAACACATGGCTCTTATAAATTAGAACTCTTCGGTGCCAATGAAGAGTTATACGATGTGATGGAGTATTGTCATTTTAATGATAGTAAATATGCTGATTTTTTTGCTAGCCATGTGGAGCAAATTTATGGGTTATTTTCCCAACTAGACCCAACGACACTTTCACAATTACAAACATGGTATAGGAATAATAACAATATTGAACGAGTTTGTTCCAATGATCCTGCAACATCAATTGCCAAATATTCATGTTTATGTAATTTACTTTCGAACAGTGATTTATATAAGAAACTCTCCAGATTTTTTAAGGAACTTTATAATAACAAGTTATTAACCTTAAAAATATTTAAAGATACAATTGGTACTATTGATGACCACTATAAAGTATTTCGTGATCAAAATAAGATAACTAAGTGCCCATTTTGCGGTATTAATAACATGAAAGGTACTCATCATCGGTATCGTGACGCCTATGATCATTACCTACCAAAAGGTATTTATCCCTTTAACTCAATTAATTTTCATAATCTAGTACCAACCTGTCATGAATGCAATAGTTCTTACAAAACTCAAAAAGACCCATGCCATAATTCTCTAGGTCGGCGCAAGGTTTTTTATCCTTATAATACCCAATCATATAACATAGAGTTAACGATCAACTTAAAAAATAGAGATTGGCAAAATATTCAACCTGAGGATATTGATTTAATATTTGGTCCTGCCATATTGAATGAAGAAATTGCAGCATGGAAAGAGATTTACGGAATTGAAGAACGTTATAAAGCCAAATGCTGTGCAGAAGAAGATGGAAAAGATTGGCTAGTTCAACTACATGATGAATGGCAAAGCAAAGGGGGAAATATTAAAACATTTATGGATAATCTAATTATTAATACCCAACGTTCACCTTATACAGACAACCGTTTTCTAAAAAAACCTTTTTTAGAAGCATGTGTACGAAGTGGTTTGTTTGAAATAACAAAATAAGTTATTAGTGTAACAAAAACTATAACATATCTTAGTTTTTATAAGAATTCATTAAAAATCAAATTAACCATACAAACGCATCATTGGTATATACTCGGTGAAGTTGTCATATTCGCTCATATTATCTCTCTTTTTTTATTAACATTTCAGGCGATTACTCTCTCTATTTTTACTGACTATTTAGCATAATTTTCGATTCTTTCGGCTTATTAAGATATGACCAATCAGAAATATTACTGATGATAAAGAGTTTGCTTTAAAAGTCTTATTATTTCTAAAATTAATCATTTTTATTGTTTAAAAATTTAGCATTAAATGAAAAAAATAAGGTTAATTTTTTTCATAAGATCACTAAATCAAACTGTTTTTATTCTAACTGTCTGATAATTAATTAATAAATAGAGAAAGGAAATAATATGCGGATAGTTTTAGCGATTTTGTTGGTGTTTTGTTTAACGGCTTGCCATGTTCGTACGGCTGATCAAGCTTATAACGAAGGGAAATATGTAGAAAGTATTAGTTTATTAACGGCTACTATTGGTGAAAAAGGCAAAGCAAAATTTAATGAAGAAAGTGCCGAAAAATTACGGGGATTGGTTAGTAATGTGATGAAACATTACGAGACAATCATTAATAGTAGTGCTAGTACTGATTATCAAGCACGTATTGATAGTTATGAATCGCTTCGAAAAATCAATTTAATGTTAGTTAATCGTTTTTATAGTCAAACTGTTGCATTTTTTAACGATAAATATCCAGTGAGTAAATTAGATCAACTTATTGCAAAAGAGTATTACGATTATGGTAATTCGATAAAAGGTACGGATAGTGAAAGTTACAAAATAAAAGCTGACTTATATTTAAAAGGTTCAGAACGGTATAAATATAAAGATATTTTTACTTTATATAAAAATGCTAAAAAGCAACATTTGGATATTGAAGCAAAACAACACTATGATTTAGGTAAAACATTTTCGCAACAGGGTAGTTATCATGAAGCATCCCTAGAATATCTTAAAGCTTGGGAAGTTTATAAGCCAATAGGCGAATATAAAGATAGTTTTAAACTCTATGAGGATAATAAAAGAAAACATGTTACTGCGCTAGCAAAAGAGTATTATGAAAAAGCCTCGTCACTTGAAAAAATAGCTTATAAACGCAAAATTTATCGTGAAGCGGCTAAATATTATGAGGCAGCCAATTCAGCCTATGAACAGTTCGGTTCATACCGTGATGCCAGCGCTAGAGCGAGTCGTTGTAAATTAAAGGGACGCGTTAATGTGTATGTTAAAGATTCCGACTATCTTAGCTGGGTAAAACAAGTTTTTAACGCTGATTATATATACTTTGTTGATCATAGTTCACAAGCTAATATCATTATAGATATTAATGCCAAATCTGACTATATTCATATGAAACCGTATGAAAAAAATGAAGTAAAAACAGAAAAATATGTAGAAAGAATGAGCGAAAAAACCGATGATAAGGGTAATAAAATTAAAGTTCCAATTTATAAAGAGCAAAAATTCAACTTAAAGACTATCACTAATTCAAAAAAATACATTTTTACTACTGATATCGAAATAACCGGAGAAATCAGTAATTCTAAACGTTTGATAAGCGAAGCCATCTCTTCTAAAACGGATTATATCTATTCGGGCGATGTTCCAAGTAAATTTCATAACTCACAAGCAGGCGAGTGGAAGTCCAAATCAACGTTAAAATCTGAAGCACATTATACGCAAGGTGAGGATATCAGAAACCATTTAAAACAATTTATTGATAAGATGAGTTCTTTATAATAATTGTTAATTATCGCTCAAAAATAGAATCCCACAAAATTGATAATGTGGGATTTTTTATTTTAATCGTCTTTTAGTATAACTTAACGTCTGATATGGATTAATTGATACCTTTTAATTTATTAAATGTAATCGTGCGATTATCTAAAATTTAGCACCTTAATTATGATCAATTTAACTCTGACAATTTAGTTAAAAATTATCATTGTCATTGCTCAATCCAATCACAGTCTTATATAAAATATAACTAACCTATATCCTATGATTATTAAGATAATTTTCATTTTAATTTATTCTTGCCAATTATTCTGAATCAGCTTGAATAAACCTTAAAAATTTGGTAGTTTACTGTTAGTTATTTTATCATTTAACACAAATAAAGAAGGTAATTTTTATGACAATCAAAGTAGGTATTAATGGATTTGGCCGTATTGGTCGTATTGTTTTCCGTGCTGCACAAAAACGCTCTGATATTGAAATCGTTGCTATCAATGATTTATTAGACGTTGAGTATATGGCGTACATGCTTAAATATGATTCAACTCACGGTCGTTTTGACGGTACTGTTGAAGTTAAAGATGGCAAATTAATCGTTAACGGTAAAACAATCCGCGTTACAGCTGAAAGAGATCCTGCAAACTTAAAATGGAACGAAGTGGGTGTTGATGTTGTTGCTGAAGCAACAGGTTTATTCTTAGATGATGCAACTGCTCGTAAACACATCCAAGCGGGTGCTAAAAAAGTTGTTTTAACTGGTCCTTCTAAAGATAGCACGCCTATGTTTGTTATGGGTGTTAATGATAAAGATTATGCTGGTCAAGATATCGTATCTAATGCGTCATGTACCACTAACTGTTTAGCGCCTTTAGCTAAAGTAATCAATGATAACTTTGGTATCGTTGAAGGCTTAATGACAACTGTTCATGCAACTACAGCTACTCAAAAAACGGTAGATGGTCCATCTCACAAAGATTGGCGTGGTGGTCGTGGTGCAGCACAAAACATCATCCCTTCATCAACTGGTGCAGCTAAAGCAGTAGGTAAAGTTATTCCTGAATTAAACGGTAAATTAACTGGTATGGCTTTCCGTGTTCCAACTCCAGATGTTTCTGTTGTTGACTTAACTGCTCGTTTAGCAAAACCTGCTAAATATGAAGATATCTGTAAAGTGATCAAAGCGGCTTCAGAAGGTCCAATGAAAGGCGTTCTTGGTTACACTGAAGATGATGTTGTTTCAACTGATTTCTTAGGTGAAGTTTGTACTTCTGTATTTGATGCAAAAGCGGGTATCCAAATCAGCGATACTTTCGTTAAATTAGTTTCTTGGTACGATAACGAAGTTGGCTATTCAAATAAAGTTTTAGATTTAATTGCGGTTGTATCTAAAAAATAATGACTAATTTTTAGTTTTTTAAAAAGTGACCAAATGGTCACTTTTTTTTCGCTAAAATCTTATAGCTTTACAAAATAAAAACGCTCATTTTTTAAAAATGAGCGTTTTCACTAATATATATACTACGATATTAATTAGATTACGACAACTTCTGATGCCGCTGGTCCGCGAGGGCTATCTTGAATAGCAAATTCGACTTGTTGACCTTCAGCTAGAGTTTTAAAACCTTCCCCCGAGATTGCTGAAAAGTGAACAAATACGTCTTTGCTCCCATCGGTTGGTGTGATAAATCCAAAACCTTTACTCTCGTTAAACCATTTTACTTGGCCTGTTTTCTTATTCATTTACTAGATATCCTAACAATAATTAATATTTTGCCTTTAAGGCACGTATAGACTTTTATGCAATATAAATTAATCAACTTACAAACTAGATGATGCGTTAAAAACACCCCCTAATTGTTAAACGTTTTCATAAAAAAATATTGCTTCATAAGTCTGTTACTATTACCGCATAATTTATAATCGAAAGCAAGATATTAATGACAATTTTTTCATCTTAGGATGAAGTTTTTTATAAAATTTTTAGATATAATGGTTAAATTTGATAAATAGCAAATTATTGAAGGGTTTTTGATTTAAATTTATTTCGAAAGTAAAGATTATTTAAGCAAATTAAGGCATGTAAGATGTAAATTTAAAAATTAGTATTAACGATTACTTTTAGGTTTCTTTTGAATACATTGTTTTATCGTTTCTTTATATCAAACGTTTACATACGTTTTAACTATAGGTTTACAACTTACTGTTAAAGATGTGAATCACAATGTGGTTAATTATGTCATTTATGTCATTTATGTCATATAAGGCTTGCAACTTGCCTTATTGAGATAAGATTGCCAGCGCAAATTATCTAAGCTAAATAGCACTAAATTGGATATTCACTTATTTTTCATCTCATCTGTTAAAAAGGCATTGTTATTGATTTAATTACTTTCTGCTATTCTTTATTTAAAAATAAAAGCTATAAGTAAAGACTTATAGCTTTTAATTAACCATTATTATGAAAATTGATAGCAAATATTAATTATTTTTTAGCTCTCTCAAAAGATTCAATAATTTCTTTGCGAGCAGCATCGGCATTTTCCCAACCGTCAACTTTTACCCATTTTCCTTTTTCTAATGCTTTGTATTGTTCGAAAAAGTGTTTAATTTGAGATTTTAGTAATTCAGGTAAATCATCCACATCTTTGATGTGATCATACTCTTTAGATAATTTAGTATGTGGTACGGCAACTAATTTAGCATCTTGACCGGCTTCATCAGTCATTTTTAATACACCAACAGGACGGCAACGAATCACTGAACCAGGTTGTAATGGATACGGCGTTGGAACTAAAACGTCAACAGGATCGCCATCAAGCGATAATGTGTTATTAATATAACCATAGTTACATGGATAAAACATTGCTGTTGCCATAAAACGGTCAACAAAAACTGCACCTGTATCTTTGTCTACTTCATATTTAATTGGATCCGAATTTGCTGGAATTTCAATTACTACATAAATATCATCCGGTAATTCTTTACCTGCTGGTACATTTAAAAGTCCCATTTTTGTATCCTCTATCTTGGTTAATAATTTACAATATTGTTTCTGATATGAAATGAGCGAACATTATAAAGATTATTCGGCGTTGCTCAATTCTTTTAAGTATTGAAAAATCTGTTTGGCTGTTTTTGGTGGTTTATTGGATTCTCGTTCTTTTTTAGCCTGACGGGCAAGCGTACGCAGTTGTTGTCTGTCTGCTATAGGAAAGAGTTCGATAATGTTTTCTGCATCACCTGTTTCAATCAATTCGTCACGTAACTTTTCAAGTTTATGAAATAAGGCAACTTGTTGGTTATGACGGTTTTTGAGCTTGTCTAAAGCTTGCGTGATAGGATCGATATTGCGGCTACGAAGCAATTTGCCAATATATTGTATTTGTCTTCGATATCCCTCTTTTTTGATTTTTTGAGCAAGTTCGATAGCATAAAGTAAATCTTCATCAAGGGGGATTTTAGTCAGTTCATTTTTGCTTAAATTAACCAATTCGACGCCCATTTTTTTCAAAATTTCGGCATCTCGTTTGATTTCACTTTTACTGACATAAATAATTTCATCATCCATATCAGTATCAAATTCTTGGTCAATGATTAAATCTTTAGGGTTATTCATAGGATTTCTTTTGTTAATAGTTAACTAAAATTGAATTCTGGCTTATTATAACGTATCACTAGCAGAATTGTAGAAAATAATAAAATGAGTATTGAACAGATTAAAAAAGATGCCCAAAGACAACAAGATAAGTTATCAAATATTGTTGCTCAAGCTATTGAACTGGCTAAACCTCGTGTTGATTCAGTTGAAGTTTCAATTAACCAAGCAACTGGTATTGGTGTAAGTACTCGACAAGGGGAAACTGAAAATGTTGAATTTAATAGTGATGGTGCATTATCTATAACCGTTTATAAAGAACAACGCAAAGGAAATGCATCAACTAATGATTTATCGCCACATGCAATAAATCAAGCTATCGATATGGCAATTAATATTATGCAATATACTTCTGCTGATCCTTGTTCTGGTTTAGGAAACTTAGATCAGATGGCATTGAATCCTCCTGATTTAGATCTTTTTTATCCCAGTGATTTAGACGTGGATAAGGCTATTGAGCAGGCAAAACAAGCTGAGCTAGCGGCCCTTGCCAATGCTGACATTATGAGTAGTGACGGCGGTTATTTTAGTAGTAAATATGGTGTGTATGTATATGGTAATAGTCTTGGTATGTTACAAGGCTACTGTGCAAGTTCTCATTCGTTGTCTTGTACAGCGATTGCTGAACAGGCGGGAAAAATGGAACGAAACTATGCTTACACTTCATCGCGTGATATTAAGGCACTCAAATCTCCTAGTTGGGTTGGGCAGCAAGCAGCAGAAAGAACAATTGCGCATTTAGGGGCTAAACAAATTTCTACCATGCAAGTACCCGTACTGTTTAGTGCAGAAGTTGCAGTTGGATTAATAAGGCACTTAGTGGGTGCAATTAGTGGCGGTGCAATCTATCGCAAATCATCATTTTTACTTGATAGCGTGGGTAAACAGATTTTTCCTTCATGGCTAACTATTTTTGAAGATCCACATATTTTAAAAGGTGTTGGTTCATCGCCTTTTGATAGTGAAGGAACCAAAACAATTAAACGAAATATCATTGAAAACGGTGTATTGCAAACCTACTTGCTTAGTCATTATTCAGCCAGAAAGCTTGGTTTAACATCAACAGGTCATGCGGGAGGAATTCATAACTGGCTTGTATCGCCAAGTGAGCATGATGCTGATTTTAAAACCATGTTGAAAAAATTGGATAAAGGGGTTGTGATTACTTCGCTTATGGGGCAAGGTGTGAATAATGTAACGGGCGACTATTCACGTGGTGCGACAGGTTTTTGGGTTGAAAATGGTGAAATTCAATATCCAATAAATGAAATAACCGTTGCTAATAACCTAAAAGATATGTATAAAAATATTGTGGCAATAGGGAATGATCTTGAAACACGCAGTAATATTCAATGTGGTTCAATATTAATAGATAAAATGAGTATAGCAGGGAAATAGGATGAAAAATGGGAAAGTTAGTCAGTAGTACGTTTTTCCAAAAAATCACATTATGGATGCCAGGACTAATCAGTTTCTTACATTATAAACGTGAATATTTAAACGCAGATATAAAAGCCGGATTATCCGTAGCCGCGGTATCCTTACCGGTATCGATTGCTTATGCTGAGCTAACAGGTGTTGGTGCCATTGCGGGGCTATACTCAACCATTTTACCGCTTATTGTCTATGCCCTTTTTGGATCGTCTAAACAGTTGATTGTAGGGCCCGATACCGCAACGTGTGCGGTGGTTGCTGCGGTTGTTTTTCCTTTAGCTGCAGATGATCCCATGTTACGTTGGCAACTGGTGGTGCTGCTGACAATTATGATTGGTATTTGGTGTATCATTGCCGGCAAATTTCATCTTGGCGCCTTAGCAGATTTACTCAGTCAACCTATTTTAATTGGTTTGTTAAATGGTATTTCTATTACAATCATTGTCGATCAATTAGCGAAAACATTTGGTTTTCATTATGACTATTCTTACCTTATTGAACGTGTGGTTTATTTACCGGTTAAGCTTTATCAATCACATTTAGGCACGACATTTATATCTTTCATAACATTATTGATTCTCATTGCTTTTAAGAAATATAAACCACGTTACCCGGCACCACTTTTTGCCGTTGTGATAATGACTTTATTTTCATGGCTGTTTAATTTTGAACATTTTGATATCCACATTATTGGTAATGTAACTGGTGATTTTATACCATTGGAAGCTTGGATTGATTTTGACAAAGGATTAATGCGTGATTTAGTTGTTCCCTCATTGAATATTGCTGTTATCTGTTTTGTGAGTATGATGATTACCGTACGAAGTTTTGCGACAAAAAATAATTATGAAACGAATGCCGATGTTGAATTTAAGGCATTAGGCATGGCAAATATTGCAGCAGGTCTATCACAAGGATTTGTTGTAAGTGGGACTTCGTCACGAACGGCAGTGAACGATGCGAATGGTGGAAAAACTCAGCTTGTATCGATAATCGCTGCGGCATTAATAGGATTTGTGGTACTCTTTTTGTTGTCACCGTTACAATATATTCCAACAAGTGTCCTTGGCGTGATTTTGATATATTCCTCGATCTCGCTAATTAATGTACAAACAATTTTGCGTTTTTTTAAATATGACCGTGACGCATTTTATTTAAGCTTATCAACATTTATTGCGGTATTACTTATCGGTATTATACCGGGTATGGCTTTAGCGGTATTATTAGGTATCTTTTTGTTTCTACGTCGCGTTTTTCGACCTAAAGATCAGTTATTAGGGGTTGATGATGACGGACGAATTCATTCATTAGGCAAAGATGTTAAACCTGTTAGTAATACGATAATTTATCGATTCAATTCACCTTTAACGTATTTTAATATTGCTTATTTTAAACGAAGAATCATTAGTTATATTGACGAATCAGAGCAACCTGTTAATTATGTTATCGTCGATGCGATTCCTTGCTTTACTTATAAAGATGTCAGTGTATTATCGGGTATTAACGAATTAGTTAATGCATTAAAAGTACGTAATGTAGTTTTAATCTTATCAGGTAGACGCAAAACCCTTAAAAATTGGTTTAAACAAATGAATATTACCCCTGATCATGATTACATTGAATTTACTTACGATCTCTATTTTGCTGTTAAGTTAGTTCAAAGTAGGGAACATATGGACAATAAAAATGAAGACGAGGATACGGATTAATTAACGACCCCTTTTTTGTTCAATTAATGATGTCAAAAGGTGCAGAACCATGATGAATAGGAACAATAATCACGTTAAGATCGAAATGATAAGTACCGGCGATGAAATTTTATATGGTCAAATAACCGATACGAATGCAGCTTGGCTTTCTGAACTATTTTTTCAAGAAGGTATTTTAATCACGACTCGCCTCACAGTTGGTGATAATCTTAACCAGCTTACCCAAACATTACAAGAACGTAGTCTGATCAATGATATCATTATTGTTAATGGGGGGCTTGGGCCAACCAGTGACGATTTAACAGCACAAGCGGCAGCTTTAGCCAATCATGAAGCACTGGTACTCAATCAGCAGTGGTTGACACAAATTGAACGTTATTTTGCCAGTTGCGGTAACGTGATGCCGTCAAGCAACCTTAAACAAGCTTTATTGCCGCAAAGTGCTGTATTAATTGATAATCCAATAGGAACAGCCTGCGGATTTAAAATGCACATCAACGGTTGTATTGTGTTTTTTACGCCTGGTGTGCCTGCTGAATTTAAAGAGATGATCAAAACTCTTGTATTACCAGAAATTAAATTATCCTTTCCAAAATTAGAAAAAACGCTCTGTTATCGATTAACTATTATCGGGCGCACTGAAAGTGATTTAGCCACCGAGCTAACATCTAAATTAGATATTCCAAAAGATATCGTGATTGGTTATCGTGCTGCGATGCCTATTATTGAATTAAAATTGAGTGGTCCTCAACATAAAAAAGACACGCTGGATAGTTTATGGCGAAAAACTAAAACAATTGTTGATGACAATTTGCTTTACGAAGGCATGATTAGCAAAGACAGTGAACTCGGTTTAGCCAAAGTTGTTTCAGGGCTGTTACATGAAAAAGATTTAACTATCGCAGTGGTCGAACAACAATCAGCAGGGATAATTAGTTATCAATTATTTGAAACCGATGCACCCATCGCAAAATCAGAAGTGATTCCATTATTATTTGAAGATCCCAAAGATTATCTTTGGCATATTATGACCCAATATAGAGCTGATATTGTATTAGGTATGGTTAATTTCAAAGAAAAGAACAGTCAATTTACGTTAATCATTACCACAGCAAAGCAAACTATCCAAGTTAATTTAAAATATATTGGTCGAAAACTTTCAAGGCATGAAGAGTTACAAACTTTTTCAGCAATAGCGTTAGATGCTTTACGTCGTTATTTGTTAAATAAACCAATAATTGCTTCTAATGTTTGGCTCGATATTTTGGATTAAGTTAAACGATAATGTGATGTTTTTTAGAATGGGAATGGTTAATTTTAACTATCTTAACAATAGTATGATATTAATATAGACAATTCCCCACAAAATTAAGTAAAATAACGGATCTTCCAAATTACATAAACTAGTAAATACATTAGAGGTAAAAATGGCTCGAGTAACTGTTCAAGATGCTGTAGAAAAAATTGGTAATCGCTTTGATCTAGTTTTAGTTGCAGCAAGACGCGCACGTCAATTGCAAGTTGAAAACAAATCACCATTAATTCCAGAAGAAAACGATAAAGAAACCGTTGTTGCTTTACGTGAAATTGAAGATGGTCTTGTTAATAAACAAATTCTTGATACAGCAGATTTTCAAGCTCGTCAGGAAGAAGAAGCAGAAGTGCGTTCTACACTGCATGAATCGATCCTTCTTGAAAATACGCCATCATACGAATAAGCGCTATAGGAATTGCCTATGCAATATTTTGATAGCTTAAAAGAGGTTGTAGCATCTTATCTTCCACCCAAACAAGTTGAACTTATTAAAGATGCTTATCTTTTTGCTCAGAAAGCACATGAAGGGCAATTTCGATCTAGTGGTGAACCTTATGTCACGCATCCTGTTGCTGTGGCATCAATTTTAGCCGATATGCGGCTTGATTATGAAACCATCATTGCTGCACTATTACATGATACGATTGAAGATACACCAGTTACTTTCCAAGATATCACAAATCATTTTGGTAAACATGTTGCAGTGTTAGTTGAAGGTGTATCCAAACTTGATAAATTAAAATTTCGTAATCGACAAGAGGCTCAAGCTGAAAATTTTCGGAAAATGGTGCTCGCCATGACCGAAGATGTGCGAGTGATTTTAATTAAACTGGCTGATCGTACGCATAATATGCGAACACTTGCGGCATTAAGACCAGACAAACGCCGTCGTATTGCAAAAGAAACGCTTGAAATTTATGCTCCATTAGCTCACCGTTTAGGTATTCACCATATTAAAACTGAACTCGAAATTTTAGGATTCACGGCGATGCATCCTAATCGAGCCAAAGTAATTGAAAATGTGATAAAAGCAGCTCGAGGTACACGTAAAGAATTAATTCAACAGATTTTATCGGAAATTCGTGGTCGTTTAGCTGAAGCAAATATCGAGGCGGAAGTTGAAGGATTAGAAAAAAATATCTACGTGATTTATCAAAAAATGCAAATGCGTGAACAGCATTTTCATTCTATCATGGATATTTATATTTTTCGGATCGTTGTGAAAGATGTTGATGCCTGTTATCGTGCACTTGGTCTTGTTCACAATCTGTATAAACCTCGCCTTAATCGCTTCAAAGACTATATTGCAATTCCTAAAGCTAACGGTTATCAGTCATTGCATTCTTCATTAATTGGACCACATGGTACGCCAGTTGAAGTGCAAATACGTACTGAAGATATGGATCAAATGGCTGAAATGGGTGTTGCCGCACATTGGGTTTATAATGCCAATGATGAGCTGAATAATACAACGGCGCAAATCAAAGCACAGCGTTGGATGCAAAGTCTATTAGAGTTGCAACAAAGTGTGGGTAACTCTTTTGAATTTATTGAAAATGTGAAATCTGACCTGTTTCCGAAAGAAATTTATGTTTTTACCCCTAAAGGAAGGATAGTACAGTTACCGGAAGGTTCAACCGCCGTAGATCTTGCTTACGCTGTCCATTCTGATATTGGCTATCAATGTATCGGCGCAATTGTTGACCGAAAACCTTATCCACTTTCACAGCCATTAAGTAATGGTCAAACCGTTGAAATTATCACTTCGCCTGAAGGTCGTCCGAATGCAAACTGGCTTAATTTTGTTGTGAGTGCTAAAGCCAGATCACGTATTAGACAAGCGTTAAAAATGTTAAAACGTGATGATGCGATTGAATTAGGTAGAAGACTATTGAATCTGTCATTATTAAAAACAGGTGGCATCAATTCACTTAAACCTAAACAAATTGCGAAAATTGTTGAGATAACGCAGTTACAATCTTTTGATGATGTCTTAGCCGAGATTGGTCTTGGTAATATAATGAGCCATTTTATTGTCAAAGGGTTAGAACACAAAGAATTGTTTCAAAATAACAACGATACAAATAAAACCTTAGTCATTACTGGTAGTGAAGGGGTTTTAGTCACATTTTCGAAATGTTGTCACCCAATTCCCGATGATCCGATTGTCGGTCAAGTGAGTCCTGAAAAAGGATTAATTGTTCATCATGAATCATGTCGAAATGTCACGGGATACCAAAACAATCCTGAAAAATACATCTCTTTAAAATGGGCGACTGATATCACTCAACAATTTGTTGCTGAAATATGGGTAGACATTTCCAACAACCAAGGAGCACTTGGGCATATTCTTTCAATTATTAATGATGAAAAAGCGCATTTGCAATGGCTTAATACCGAACAGAAAGATCGACAAATTTATACAGTCATTTTGCAAGTTGAAGTTAAAAATCGTCAGCAGCTCAATGAGTTAATGCGTAAAATTTCATTGCAGCAAGATGTTGTAAGTGTCTCACGTAATATTAATAAGCGATGATGGCAAATCGATTTTTAAGTCAGGTTCCGATAATAAAATTGAGCGGAATTGGCTCTAACCTTGAAAAAAAATTCAATGCATTAGGTATCTATACTGTTCAAGATCTTTTATTACACTTTCCGTTACGTTACGAAGATCGCACCTCATCTTGTCCTATAAGTGAGGTTGCTATTGGTGAGCACACTACCATAGAAGGTCGAATCATCAAGTGTGAAGTGGTGCTTAGACGTCGACAAATGTTAATTTGTCATATTCAAGATGATTCGGGCATAGCAATATTAAGATTCATGCATTTCAATGCAGGCATAAAAGCAAGTTTAGCACTTGGCAATTGGGTTAGTGCTTATGGTGAGATAAAAAAAGGAAAATTAGGCGCTGAAATTATTCATCCTCAATATAAAATTATTGCTAATCCAGCAGACAAATCTAAAAAATTATTGGATGATCAAGAAAAATATACCCCAGTCTATCCAACCACCTATGGATTAACTCAAAATGTCATTCGTAAATTAATTGCTTCTGCGTTATTACTGTTAAAACGTAATCCACCCAAAGAAATTCTGCCTAAGTCAATAGCAAATCATTTTTTACCAGCATTGGAATCATTAAATATCATTCACAATCCTCCAATTGGTACCGATATCACTCAATTATCTGCAGGGGAACATCCTGCTATCAAACGTTTTATTTTTGAAGAGCTACTTGCTTATCATCTGAGTATGTTAATGCTAAAAGTCGATAACCAAAAACAGCAAGCCCGTATTTATCGCCCAACGCAACAATTTATTGAGCCTTTTTTAGCCTCGTTACCCTTTAAACCCACTAACGCACAACAACGTGTTGTACACGATATCTATCACGATATGGCAAAACCAGTCCCAATGATGCGATTAATTCAAGGGGATGTGGGATCTGGCAAAACATTAGTCGCGGCTTTAGCGGCATTAAATGCGATTGAAAATGGTGCGCAGGTTGTCTTAATGGCACCGACCGAGATATTAGCTGAGCAACATTATAATAACTTTAAACAATGGTTTGATCCTTTGGGTATTACCGTTGATTGGTTATCAGGGCGTTTGACTGCTAAAAATAAAAGATTGCGTTATGAACAAGTAAAAAGTGGGGATATTAGATTGTTAATTGGTACACATGCCGTATTTGTTGATAAAGTTGAATTTGCTTCGTTAGGACTGGTGATTATCGATGAACAGCATCGCTTTGGTGTGAATCAAAGACTGAGTTTATGGGAAAAGGGAATCAAAGATAATGACTATCCACATCAATTAATTATGACAGCCACTCCGATTCCACGAACATTAGCCATGACGGTATATGCTGATTTAGATGTGTCTATCATTGATGAGTTACCCCCGGGGCGCACACCTGTCACAACTGTTGTGATTCCAAATTCTCGGCGTGATGAAATTATTGAACGCGTTAATCAAGCTTGCTTGGAAAATCGTCAAGTCTATTGGGTTTGTACATTAGTCGAAGAGTCGGAAACATTAGATGCTCAAGCCGCTGAAATACTGGTTGAAGAGCTCAAAGAAAAAATGCCACATTTAACGATTGGGCTGGTTCATGGCAAAATGAAGTCGGACGAAAAACAATCGGTAATGCAGAATTTTAAACAAGGTGTCATCCAATTGCTCGTCGCCACAACGGTTATTGAAGTGGGTGTCGATGTGCCAAATGCAAGCTTGATGATTATTGAAAATGCGGAAAGATTAGGTCTGGCGCAATTGCATCAATTACGTGGTCGTGTAGGTAGAGGAACGGCGGTATCTCATTGTGTATTAATGTATCAAGCCCCATTAAGCAAAGTTGCACAAGCAAGAATGAAAGTCATGCGTGACAGTAATAATGGTTTTGTGATTGCGCAAAAAGATTTAGAAATACGTGGTAGTGGGGAGATTTTGGGCACGCGTCAAATGGGGATAGCTAACTTCAAAGTTGTGGATTTAATCCGTGATCAACATTTGATAAGTCAAGTTCAAAAAGCCTCTTATTTTTTACAACAACAACACCCCGAAAGTGTCAAAGAGCTGATTGACTGTTGGCTTCCGGATAGACAAAAATATATTAATGCCTAGTATTTTCATTTTCTTATTAGTTTATTCATAAAAACAGATAGATAATTTCAGTGAATTGATTCCACATTTATTCATGGCAGAGAATATAAAAAGTGGACATTGAATTTTATTCACTGCCCACAAAAAATTATTGATCTTAATTTCGAAACAAATTACAAGAAAGATCGATAAGGTAATTCAGGCTCATCGGTAAAGATGTCTCTAAATCCACGATAATGCTGATAGTGCATTTTGTTTTTATCTGTTGGATAAGTATATTTACCGCCAACTTGCCAGAAGAAAGGCGTAAATTGATATTCCAAACGATCTTTCTTCATTTGCCAAAGCACTTCAATTTCACGAGGATCACTTTGGAAATTTGCCCAAATATCATGATGAAAAGGAATCACAACTTGGGTTTTCAGTGATTCCGCAGCACGCAAAATATCTGAAGAGGTCATTTTATCGGTGACCCCACGCGGATTTTCACCATAAGAAAGTAACGCAACATCGATTTTGTAATCATTACCATGTTTGGCATAATAATTAGAGTAATGAGAATCACCCGAGTGATAGAGCGAACCACCTGAGGTTTCAAACAGATAGTTAACGGCTCTGTCATCCATGCCATCTAATATCGCTTTATCAGTTGAGGAAACCCCTTTAGGTAGTGTCACTAACGAAGTTCTGTCAAAAGAATCTAGCACCCGAATGGTAATATCGCCCACTTTAATGGTTTCGCCTACTTTGGCAACAATGCAACGATCTTCAGGTACACCCCAACTTTTCCATAATTCGACACAAGCTTTAGGGCCAATAAATTTCACTTTTGGTGAACAGTTTTGAATGACCGCAGCAGCCACATTGACATCAATATGATCGGCATGATCGTGGGTTGCCATTACCGCATCAATCTCTTTAATAGCAAAAGGATCTAATACAAATGGACTGGTTCTTAAATTAGGTTGTAATTCGCGTACTCCCCCCATACGCATCATTTGATGTTGTTTGTTCATCAAGGGATTAGCGTGTGTTTTTTTACCGGTCCCACACCAAAAATCGACGGAGATATTGGTATTACCGGCAGATTTTAACCAAATGCCAGTACAAGCAAGCCACCACATGGTAAACGTATTGGGTTTAACCTCTGTTGCTTCAATCTCTTCATTTAGCCAAGTACCCCATTCAGGAAAGGTATTTAATATCCACGATTCTCGGGTAATTTCGTTCACTTTACTCATACTTTGTTCCTTTTACATTTTAATAATTAAACTAAAATAACATCTACACCTTGCTCCTTAATGCTTTCAATGACTTCCTTGTTTGCTTGTTTACCGGTAATTAAAATATCGATTTTATTCACAGGACAAAAAAGCATGCCAGAATTGGCTTTGGTTTCAATTTTTGAACTATCGACAACAACAACTAATTTTTCAATTTTTTCAAGTATCTGTTGTTCAGCCACTGCACCTAATATTTCATTCTTATAAAGTCCATTGGGTGTTAACGTCTTGCCACTGGTAAACATCCATTTGCCAGCATAAGAATCAGTAATGTTCGCAATGGGGTTAAGAATAATATTTTGTGTTTTGTTATATAATCCTCCCATAATGATGACATTTTCATGATCATGTTCAATCAAGTAACACGCTAACGGGAAATAGTTAGTAATGATTGAAACATTTTTACCACAGAGTTCTCGACCCAATAAAAACGCTGTTGAACCGCAGTTAATGACAATATTTTCATCAGCACCACATAACTTAGCTGCACGAATAGCGATGCGAGCCTTTTCATGATAATGATCGGTATTATTATTGCCGATTGGTGCCCATATAGGCTTTTTCTCTTCGATGCGCATAATACCGTTACGTACTTTTTTTACTCTTCCTTCCTGATCGAGCTTAGTGATATCACGACGAGCTGTAGCCGGTGAGATAGAAAAATATGAAACTAACTCAGTCACTCTTAACATCCCTTTGCCGTTAACCATTGCCACTATTTCATTATGTCGTGATATTTCGTTCATTATTACCTCTTTGTTGAATTAAAGTGATTAATTTTGATCAAAAATGATAATAATTTTCATTCATAATATTGTCAAATATTTATAACCAATATTTAACTCATTGTTGATTCAATATGTTGATAATAATAATTATATTTCTAATTTTTACCGCTGTTTTTTCCTAAAAATGTGATGATAATCACAGATGTGGCTGTGATAGATTTAGAAAAGTGATCTTTATCAAAATAATCATAAATAATCATTGAATGGTTAATTGTGATTGTAGAATATAACAAGTGTTATTTAATCATGAATAACGAAGTGTAATCAGAAATTTTATCTATTCATATAACAATAAATATTATAGAAAAATTTAAAAACGAAGTTAGTTCTCCACAGTAAAGCGTTAGATATTTAAAGATGTCGATAAACCAATGAGAGGAACATATGGAAGTAATCTACAACATATTTTATATTTTTTATAGCCAAGTTATGACAAAAGCGCCTTTGTTGCTTGGCTTAGTGACAATGTTAGGTTATTGCCTTTTACGTAAAGACATAACAACCGTTTTAAAAGGCACCATTAAAACCATTGTTGGTTTTATGTTATTACAAGTCGGTTCAGGAGTGTTAGTTTCAACCTTTAAACCCGTCATTGCAAAACTATCAGAATATCATGGTATTAAAGGATCGATTATTGATACGTATGCCTCGATGGTGGCCGTCGAAAAGGGTATGGGTGATCAATATTCTTGGGTTGGCTATGCAGTACTATTGGCTCTTGCTATCAACATTGCACTTGTGCTGTTTCGCCGTTTAACCGGTATCAGAACGATCATGCTGACAGGTCATATTATGTTTCAGCAAGTCGGTCTTATTGCACTATTTTACTTTTTATTTGGTTATGGCATGTGGGAAACCATTATCTATTCCGCCATTATTACTGCACTCTATTGGGGGATATTCTCAAATATGATGTTTAAACCAACCGAAGCGGTAACAGGTGGAGCTGGTTTTTCCATTGGTCATCAACAGCAACTCGGTTCATGGATAGCGGTAAAATTAGCGCCAAAACTGGGTGATAAAAATGATTCGGTTGATAATCTTAAATTACCTAAATGGTTACATATTTTCCATGATAGTATCGCTGCCACAACCATTGTCATGACATTCTTCTTTGGCATCATCCTTCTTTCATTTGGTTTAGATAATCTTCAAACAATGGCTGGTTCAACCCATTGGACAATCTATATTTTCGAAACAGGGCTTAAATTTGCCGTTGCAATACAAGTTATTGTGGGCGGTGTACGAATGTTTGTTGCTGAATTATCTGAAGCATTTAAAGGTATTTCTGAAAAATTAATTCCCAATGCTGTGCTTGCTATTGATTGTGCAGCCATTTATGCATTTTCACCCAATGCCATGGTTTTTGGTTTTATTTGGGGCGCATTAGGGCAATTCTTAGCGATCGCATTATTGCTTATCTTTAAATCCCCAATAATGATTATTCCGGGATTTATTCCAATGTTTTTCTCAAATGCGACAATTGGCGTATTTGCCAACCATTTTGGTGGTTGGAAAGCAGTTATGAAAATCTGTTTTGCAATGGGAATAATTGAAGTTCTGGGTTCTGCTTGGGTGATCAATATTTTTGCACAAAACGGCACGCCTATTGACTCATGGATGGGGATGGCGGATTGGTCAATTCTATTCCCACCAATCTTACAAGGGTTATCATTTTCTCATTTGTTTATCTATTTAATCATTGCGTTAGCATTGGTGTATATGTTCTTTGCCGCTAAAACACTACGCGCTGAAGAAGCACAACAAAAAAATCAACCTATCGAAAACGATATACATCAGGATGTAAATGAAGCAGTAGTTAAAAAAATGGATGAAGTTGCAATAAGTGAAGGCCAACCAATTCGTATTCTGGCGGTATGCGGTAGTGGTCAAGGGTCATCAATGATGATGAAAATGAAAATTGCGAATTTTCTGGATAAGAAAGGGATCCCTAACATTATGGATTCTTGTGCAGTTACCGACTACAAATCCCGATTACCGAATGTTGATATCATCGTAGCATCGAAGCATCTGATACATGAAATTGAAGTGAATGAAGGTCAACATGCACTCGGTGTACAAAATATGCTTAATCCACATACGTTTGGCGATGAGCTTATCGAACTAATTAACCAAGTTAATACGAATAAATAGATAGAATATGAAAAAGGAGCGCAATATGGCTTTCAAAGAATCTTTAATTGAAAATAACTCAATATTACTCAGCGCAGAAGCGGCAAATTGGGAAGATGCAGTCAAGCTTGGAACCGATATGTTAGTAGCATCAAAAGCCATTGAACCATCTTATCACGATGCCATTATCCGTTGTG
This sequence comes from Gilliamella sp. B2717, assembly GCF_026536675.1. Taxonomy (NCBI): domain Bacteria; kingdom Pseudomonadati; phylum Pseudomonadota; class Gammaproteobacteria; order Orbales; family Orbaceae; genus Gilliamella; species Gilliamella sp. B2717. The sequence continues at coordinate 96,346 of NZ_JAFNNQ010000095.1, forward strand.
TAAAATCCATGGGACCTTACATTATCATTGCGCCTAATCTGGCTATGCCGCATGCCAGACCTGAAGATGGTGTCAATCGTACCGCTTTTGCCTTAGTAACCTTAAAAAAACCGGTTTATTTTGACGGAGAAGATGAACCGGTTGATGTGCTTGTCACCTTAGCCGGAAGTACGTCTGATCAACATATGGAAGGGTTAATGGAAGTGACACAAATTTTAGATGATGAAAATAGCGCAACAGGTGTTGATCTCGATAAATTAAGACGTTGTCACAGTAAAGAAGATGTCTATGCAGTCATTGATCGGGCTTTAAATGGAGGCTAGTTTATGTATCAAGCTTTAAAAGAAAGGGTTTTACACGCTAATTTACTGTTACCTAAATATAATCTGGTTACTTTTACTTGGGGCAACGTATCAGAAATTGATCGCACAAAAGGCGTTATTGCCATAAAGCCTTCAGGTGTTGAGTACGGTGCGATGACTATAGATGACATTGTTGTGCTTTCATTAACAGGGGAAATTGTAGAAGGTAAACTCAATCCGTCCAGTGATACAGCCACTCATCTTGAACTCTATAAAGCATTTGAAAATATTGGTGGCATTGTCCATACCCATTCGCGCTATGCCACCATTTGGGCTCAAGCAGAGTTAGACATCCCAGCCTTAGGCACAACGCATGCCGATTACTTTTATGGTGATGTACCTTGTACTCGTCGGTTAACTGATAGTGAAATTGCGAACGATTATGAAAAAAATACAGGACTTGTCATTATTGAGGAGTTCAAACGTCGAGGCGTCGATCCAAAAGCCATGCCTGGCGCTGTGATTTCTGGACATGCTCCATTTTGTTGGGGAAAAAATGCTATCGATGCCGTACATAATGCTGTGGTACTGGAAGAAGTCGCTATGATGGCAATTGCAACTCGTCAACTCAATCAAACCATTAAAATACAACAAACCTTATCTGATAAGCACTATTTTCGCAAACATGGCGCAAACGCTTATTACGGTCAAAAATAAAATGAACAAGGAAATAAAAATGACAGCACCTAAATTACAAATCGCCTTAGATCAAACTGAATTAAAACCAGCATTAGATGTTGCTAAAAATGTGTCAGGATTTGTCGACATTATTGAAGTCGGCACTATTCTTGCGTTTGGGGCAGGCATGGAAAGTGTAAAAACATTACGACAACTTTATCCCGATCATATTTTAGTCTGTGATTTAAAAACTACCGATGGCGGAGCAATATTAGCAAAAATGGCTTTTTCTGCTGGCGCTAATTGGTTAACCGTATCGGCAGCTGCGCACATAGCCACGGTTGAAGCATGTAAGAAAGTCGCCGATGAGTTTAAAGGCGAAATCCAAATCGAATTGTATGGGCATTGGACATTAGAAGATGCAAAAGCTTGGCGTAAATTGGGGATAAAACAGGCAATTTATCACCGTTCTCGAGATGCGGAATTAGCTGGCGTAGGTTGGGGGGAGGAGGATTTGGTTAAAATGCGTCAGCTTTCAGATTTAGGACTGGAGCTTTCAATCACAGGGGGAATTGTACCGGAAGATATCCACTTGTTTGCCGGCATTAAAACCAAAGCCTTCATTGCTGGTCGAGCTCTTGCCAATGAAAATGGTAAAAAAACGGCTCAAGCATTAAGAGAGCAAATAGCAAAATATTGGTAAGTGATAGATTGCAGTCGTTACGGCGACTGCATTTTTGAAAATAATAAAGATATGAACGGGTTTTAACTATGTCAACATTTGCAATCGATCCCACTCTACAGACCAATCATATTGGTATTTATGAAAAGGCATTGCCTAATGAACTTTCATGGCAACAAAAATTGCAGGAAGCAAAATCATTAGGATTTAATTTTATTGAGATATCAATAGATGAATCAGATGAGCGTCGAGCAAGGCTCGATTGGTCTGATGACGAAATCTATGCACTAAAACGATTATGTGAGCAAAATCAGATACCACTACATTCAATGTGTTTAAGTGCACATCGTAAATATCCGTTTGGCTCAGCAGATGAAACAGTCCGCAGCCAAGCTAAAGACATCATGAATAAAGCACTTCGTTTGGCTTATAAGCTTGGAATACGAGTGATTCAGTTAGCAGGGTATGATGTCTATTATGAACCAGCCAATAACAAGACTCACCAACGTTTCATTGAAGGTATGCAATGGTCAGCTAAACAAGCGGAAAAAGTTGGGATAATGTTGGCAGTTGAAATTATGGATACTAATTACCTAAATTCACTCAGTAAATTTGAAATTTTAAAACGGGAAGTGAATTCCCCTTACTTCATGGCTTATCCTGATGTTGGAAATATCACGGGTTGGAACTACGATACATGTACTGAGCTATTGTTAAGTCGTGATCATATCGTCCAAATTCATCTGAAAGACACCTTAAAAGTGAAAAAGAATTATTCAGGACAATTTAGAGATCTTGTCATTGGTGAAGGTGAGGTTGATTTTCTTTCCATACTTAAAACACTTAAAATGATGAACTATTCCGCACCGTTAGTCATTGAGGTGTGGGCAAAAGATGACAAATGGAAAGAAAATATTATCACAGCTCAAAAAAGATTAAAGGCAATCGGCGAACAGGCAGGATTTCCTATATTTAATTCAATATAAAATCAAACATGATTTGATTGTGAATCAACGCTTCATCTTATTAAAAAAAGATGAAGCATTCAATGCATTAAGCTTTTTTGACAAAACAGGCTTTAAGCATAATTTTCATGCCATCGATTTTACAATCAATTTCATGATCACCGTCGACTAAACGAATCCCTTTTGCTTTTGCCCCTTTTTTTAGCACAGTCGATGAACCTTTTAATTTAAGGTCTTTAATCAATAATACATCATCACCATCCGCTAATAAATTACCGTTGCTGTCTTTCACTTCACGTTGAGATGATTCAGTCGTTGCTTGATTAGGATCCCACTCATGAGCACACATTGAGCAGACAATTAAATTACCGTCGGGATAAGTATATTCTGATCCACAGGTAGGGCAGTGATTTGTTGATTCCATCTTGTTTCCTGTCGTATTAAAAAGTTTAATTATAGCATAATTATTGTCAAATTTCCTGACATTAGATTTTGCTTTGTTATTTACCAAACTCATTATTTGCGCTTTGCACGATAAGGGCTATCGTGTAATATAGTCGTTATCATAAAAATTTAGAATATTGTGAATATTATATGAAATCATTAATAAAATTACTTTCGATGTTTTTGCTCATTCTATCTATTGTGGGTTGTGGGCTAAAAGGGCCTTTATATCATCCTACAGAAGCATCCAATAATCAAACTGATCAATCAACTATGAAGAGTTTGAATCAAGAACAAATAATAAATAAAGTTGCTTAAATTAGGAAAGAAACAATGAATTTTTTGCATTATCAAAATGGTCATTTATTGGCTGATCAGATTGCTATTGATGATTTAGCCAAACAATATGGTACTCCTTTATATGTCTATTCTGCTGACTATATCACTCAGCAGTTTTTAGCTTACAAGCATGCACTTATTCATCGTAAACACTTAATTTGTTATGCGGTTAAAGCGAATAGTAACTTAGCGGTATTACAGTTATTAGTTAAGTTAGGCTCAGGGTTTGATATTGTTTCACAAGGTGAGTTAGAACGAGTACTTAAAGCGGGCGCAGACCCCAAAAAAGTTGTCTTTTCGGGCGTGGCGAAATCCATTGTCGAAATTGAACGAGCCTTACAAGTAGGTATAAAATGCTTCAATGTTGAATCAGAAGCAGAATTATATCGAATCAATGATATTGCAAAACGTCTTGGTAAAGTCGCTGCTATATCTTTAAGAATTAATCCCGATGTTGATGCAAAAACGCATCCGTATATTTCAACCGGTTTACGAGAAAACAAATTTGGTATTAGTTATCAATTAGCGATTGAGGTGTACCGCCAAGCAAAAGCGTTATCCAATATTAACATTGTTGGCATTGATTGCCATATCGGCTCGCAACTTACCGAATTATCGCCGTTTTTGGATGCCGCTGAACGTATACTTTTATTAGTTGATAAATTAAAATCAGAAAATATTCAGATACAACATATTGATCTAGGTGGCGGGTTGGGTGTTTGTTATGATGATGAGCAACCACCATCGGCATCGCTACTGATGACTGAATTATTGAAAAAATTAGCGCATTATCCAGATCTCGAAGTGATATTTGAACCGGGGCGTTCAATTGTGGCTAATGCTGGTTTACTCATTACGAAAGTGGAATACACTAAACATCAAGATGATAACCATTTTGCAATAGTTGATGCGGGAATGAATGATTTAATTCGTCCAGCGCTTTATAAAGCTTGGATGCGTATATTACCCGAAAAAGAGCAACAAGCGGAAGATAAAACCTTTATATACAACGTTGTTGGGCCGATTTGTGAATCAAGTGATGTACTTGCTTATCAACGTGAGCTATCTGTCAAACAAGATGATTTAGTCGTGATATGTAGCGCAGGTGCTTATGGGTTTAGCATGGCTTCAAATTACAACAGCCATCCACGCCCGGCAGAAGTGATGCTGATTGATCAACAACAGCATAAGTTAATTCGTCAACGCGAAACGTTTGACGACTTATGGCGTGGAGAACACGTCTTCTAGCTATCCATTGATGTATAAGTTATAACTGGTTAAACAAGAATGATGAATCTTAATAAGTTGTTTATGACGTTCTTTAGTTCAAACGAATCAATAAACAATTATTCAAGATATAGTAATCTTTGATGATAAAAGGTAGATGATGATGAACTTTTCAAAAATGCATGGACTGGGAAATGACTTTATGGTTATTGATGCGGTAACGCAAAATGTTCATCTGTCTCCGGATTTAATTAAGCGTCTGGCTAATAGATATACCGGTATAGGGTTTGATCAGCTACTGATTGTTGAACCCCCTTATTCACCTGATAGCGATTTTCACTATCGTATTTTTAATTCGGACGGGACAGAAGTTCAGCAATGTGGTAATGGTGCACGTTGTTTTGCGCGTTTTGTTCGTTTGAAAGGTTTGACCAAAAAGCGCGTGTTAAAAGTCAGTACCATGAAAGGGAACATTGTCTTAACCGTTAACGATGATGAAACCGTTCGAGTGAACATGGGGGTACCTGTTTTTGAGCCAAATAAAGTACCTTTTAAAGCGATTAAAGAAGAAAAGACCTATATTATCAGAGCACAAGAACAAACCATTTTATGTGGAGTTGCCTCAATGGGCAATCCACACTGTGTAATACAAGTCGATAATATCTTAACTGCTCAAGTGAGCACGCTAGGGCCATTATTAGAGCAACATGAACGTTTTCCTGAACGGGCTAATATTGGATTTATGCATATTATTGATCGTAATAACATCAATTTGCGCGTATTCGAACGTGGAGTGGGTGAAACCCAAGCCTGTGGGACTGGTGCGTGTGCAGCGGTCGCGGTAGGAATTAATCAAGGCTTGTTAAATTCGACTGTGAATGTCAATTTACCCGGTGGCAAGTTGCTGATTGAGTGGAAAGGCGAAAATCAACCACTTTTTATGACGGGGCCGGCAACACATGTTTATGACGGTTTTATCTCTTTTTAAAATAGTGCTTATTTGGCAATTAATTTGTAGCGTGGGTCAATAAAAATCCGAGTTCGCATATTTGAATATTAAATGAGTCTATCTTTAAAATGTTAACAAATGAATAAAGAATTTAACTATGGTTGTAAAAAACACGCGGAATTTAAAAACTAAAAACAGTCAAACTCAAACTAAACCACTCAAATTAAATGATGAAGTGGTCAGTCAGTATATTATCAATAACCCTGATTTTTTTATTCGCAATGCCAACCAGATTGAAAGTTTGCAAATTCCTCATCCCGTGCGTGGCGTCATCTCATTACCCGAATGGCACATGGCAAGGCAACGAAATAAAATAAAGCAACTTGAGTCTGAAATAACGTTATTAATGGAACATGCCACAGCGAATGAGCAGTTGTTTAGCCAATTGATGGATCTTCAACTGAAATTGATTCAAACCTCAGACCTCAATGAATTAATTCAGTCACTTAATTCATGGGCAAAATCATTGGGACTGAACGGCGCTTATCTCTACCTTTTTGACGATAAATGGCTACTTAGTGCGCCATCAAATTATCACTATTTGGCGCTGAATTCTTCACAATTTGATTTTATTCGTGTTCGTCATTTGCAGTATAGCCATCAGTATTTAGGTACATTAAATTCGACGGAATTAGATTTTTTATTACCGGAACATAACTATGTTGGATCAGTTGCTTTATCGCTATTAGGAAAATTTGGTGATTTGGGCATCTTGATTTTTACCAGTGCAAATCCACATCATTATCAAGCAGGTCAAGGGACACTCTTGTTGGAAAAAATAAGTGAGTTATTACCGATCTTGATTGAAAAGTGGATTATGCGAACAAAATAAGGACTAATGATGATTCAGTCTAATCAAGAACAACTATCATTATTAACCCAACCCGTTGAGCAATTTTTAAACTACTTAAAATCCGAAAGACAACTCAGTTTAAACACGCAAATTAATTATCGTCGACAACTCTATGCCATTATTGAATTAGCAAAAACAGTCGAAATTGCTAACTGGCAAGATCTCGATTCATCCGCGGTGCGCTTATTAATTGGTAGAAGTAAACAAGCAGGATTACAAGCAAGAAGCTTGTCATTAAGGTTATCGGCATTGCGGAGCTTTTGTGATTGGATGGTCAAGAATCAATTGATCAGCGCAAATCCTGCTCGTGGCGTTTTAAATCCTAAGATCGGTCAACATCTGCCTAAAAATATTGATATTGACGAGATAAATCAATTACTGGACATTGAATATAACGATCCTTTATCTGTACGTGATCGGGCAATGCTTGAAGTTATGTATGGATCCGGATTACGTTTGTCAGAATTAGTGAATCTAAATTGCCGTGAATTAAACCTAAAAGAGGGGGAAATTCGGGTAATGGGGAAAGGAAATAAGGAACGGAAATTACCATTAGGTAGAGAATCGATTAAATGGATCCAACACTGGTTATCCATGCGTAACTTATTAGAACCTCAAGATGATGCCTTATTTATATCAAAATTAGGTCGTCGAATCTCCCCACGAAATGTTGAAAAAAGATTTGCTGAGTGGGGGATCAAACAGGGATTAAGTTCACATGTTCATCCGCATAAATTGCGTCACTCTTTTGCAACGCATATGTTAGAATCCAGTCGAGATCTGCGTGCAGTACAAGAGTTACTCGGGCATGCTGATTTGTCTACAACTCAAGTTTATACCCACCTTGATTTTTCACACTTATCTGATGTTTATGATTCGACGCATCCAAGAGCAAAAAGAGGAAGAAAGTAATGCGTTTTTACCGATCAATTAACCGCATTCAAGCAATGACATTTGATCTTGATGATACGTTATATGACAACAGCATGATTGTTGAAAAAGCTGAAGATGAAATCATCAAGTCTTTAAGACAACATGAACAGCTAAAAAATATCACCTTGTCAGATCTTCATAATGAAAAACAACAGGTATTAGCCCTAAATCCCGAAATCTATCACGATGTGGTTATTTGGCGAATCGAAACGATTAAATCTCTACTCCTTAAAATGGGTGTATCAACATTTAACATTGATGATATCGTTCAGCAATCTATGGCGTGCTTTAACTTTTGGCGTCATAAAATGCAAATCACTGAATCGACGCATCAATTATTGGCAACACTTGCCAGTAAAATACCCTTAGCGGTGATCACAAATGGCAATGTGGATATTCATAAAATAGGATTAGGAGATTACTTTCAATTTTCGCTGCGAGGTGGGGCGGATGGTCGTTCTAAACCTTTTCCTGAGATATTCGATTTGGCAGTTAACAAGTTAGCCGTACCAGCAAAGCACGTTTTACATATCGGTGATAATCTATTAACAGATGTTAACGGCGCAGTAAATAATGGTTTATTAGCTTGTTGGATTAATATTTATGGTCAAGATATTTATCATCTTGCTGATGCCAAATGTTTACCACATATTGAAATCAATCATTTATCAGAACTGGATAATCTGCTATAATTTATTTTAAATATGTATAAATAGACAGTAAGCTACACGATCATCATCAATTGCTTTAAAAAACGCCTATCTTTACATCCTTTTTGATGACAACCTAAACACGACAGATTAACTGAAAAGAATTGATTGATACTAGGTTTAAATTCAAAACCTATCAATAATTGCTATGATGACAACAGGTTTTAACATAATGGAAAACAGACAATCATTATTAAACGACCTTAATACCGAGCAGAAAGATGCGGTGACCACTGATAATCAATACACTATTGTTCTTGCAGGGGCTGGCAGTGGTAAAACACGGGTATTAGTTCACCGTATTGCATGGCTCTGTATGGAAAAACATTATTCGCCTCATTCCATATTTGCCGTCACTTTCACCAATAAAGCTGCGGCTGAAATGCAAGAGCGTATACAGCATCTGATTGGTGAAGGTTATTTTAATGGTATGTGGGTTGGAACATTTCATGGGTTAACGCATCGTTTATTACGCATGTTCTCTCAGCAAGCTAAACTCCCATCCAATTTTCAATTGATCGATACGGAAGATCAGATCCGTCTGATTAAACGGATTTTTCGTGAATTAAAAATTGACGAAAAACAGTGGTCGGCAAAAGAGTGTGCAAGTTTTATCTCTAATCAAAAAGAGAAAGGCTTACGCGCTAAAGATTTGATACCTGAAGATCCTAAACAGATAATGTGGCAGACTATCTACAATGACTATCAAGCGATTTGTGACAGAGTAGGCTATGTTGATTTTTCGGAGCTTATTTTACGTGCTTATGAATTATTGTGCAGTGACAAAGATGTATTAAGTTACTGCCAACATCGTTTTTCAAATATTTTAATTGATGAATTCCAAGATACGAATCATATACAATATTCTTTAGTAAAAAAATTAGCGGGCACGACGGCGAATGTCATGATTGTTGGCGATGATGACCAATCAATCTATAGTTGGCGTGGTGCAAATGCCGATAATTTACAACTCTTTATTCATGATTTTCCCGAAACTGAAATTATTCGATTAGAGCAAAATTATCGTTCAACCAGTACGATTTTAGATGCCGCTAATCAACTTATTGCTAAAAATCAGAATCGATTAGGTAAGAATTTGTGGACAGATCGCAATGAAGGCGAAAAGATTTCTCTTTATGTTGGTTTCAATGATATTGATGAAGCCAGATTTGTTATTGGGCAGATAAAAAAATATCATGATGCTGGTGAAAAATATTCCAGTTGTGCCATTTTATATCGCAATAATGTGCAATCCCGACTGTTTGAAGACACCTTATTACAAGCTGGGTTACCTTACCAGATCTATGGTTCGATCCGGTTTTATGAGCGGCAAGAAGTCAAGTTAGCACTTGCTTATTTACGGCTTTTGCATGATCACGATAACGATATGGCATTTGAAGCAACGGTGAATACACCAACGCGGGGTATTGGTAATGTGACCCTTGATAAAATCAGATTAACAGCCAAACAAAATAATATTTCATTATGGAATGCGTGTTTAATGTTAATTCAAATGAATGGATTAACCGAACGGCAGCGATCTGGAGTAAGTCGTTTTCTTGAACTTATGGGATCAATTTATGATGAAGTTGCGCAAATGCCGTTTTATCAACAACTCGATATCCTGATAAAATCGTCTGGAATTCAACAAATGTATGAGCAAGAGCCAGGCATTAAAGGACAATCTCGACTTGAAAATCTTGAAGAGTTAGTGTCGGCGGCTGAACAGTTTTATCGTAATAATGAAAATACCGTGATTGAAGATAGTGAAACCGGTCAGACCTTAACCGTGCTTGAATCATTTTTAGCTTATACTTCGTTAGAAAGTCGAGACGTGCTAAAAGAACAAGATTCAGTCCAATTGATGACATTACATGCCGCAAAAGGACTTGAATTTGATAATGTTTTCATTGTCGGTCTTGAAGAAGGACTGTTTCCGGCGCAACGTTCAGCACTAGAAATCGACAGAATGGAAGAAGAAAGACGCCTTGCTTATGTTGGTATAACACGAGCACGCAAGCATTTAACCTTATCGCTATGCGAGTTAAGACGCCTTTATGGTCGTGAAGAGCGTAATTTACCTTCTCGCTTTTTAGCTGAATTGCCAGTCGACAGGTTAAACGAAATTAGCTATCGGGGATTCTTTGCGCCTCCTGAAGGCAAATTAGATAATATAAGTCAAGAAAAGCAATTTCAGCAAAATCGTAGACAATCTTATCTGGATAAAAGTCGTGAAAGTGATGGTTATACATTAGGCAGAAAAGTTAAACATCATCGTTTTGGTGAAGGTACAATTATCAATCTTGATGGTGAAGGGGATCATCGACGCGTTCAAATCGCATTTGTTAACGAAGGAATCAAATGGTTAGTGATTAAATTAGCCAATTTAACCCTACTTTGATTATACCTGCAAAAAAATGAATATTGTTTGAACCTGAAAAGGGATCTTAATAAAGTATTGTAGGATCCCTTTTTTAACTGTTTATATGATTAGCTTGCTTGTTCTTTTACTGCTTCAGAAAAAATCGTGTCAAAGGTTTGATCACTTCGGTTACATATCCACTGCTGATCATGATAATCAAAATGATAACCCTGTTTTAAGGTTGCTAACCAAACTTGATAAAGCGGCTCTTGAGTATTGACAATAATTTTGCTGCCATTTGGAAAGCTGATTGTAATCACATTACCATTAGTTTCATAATCAATATCGACATCATGTTCTTGAGCGTAGTTATCTAAAAAAAGTTCAACACTATTAAATAATTGTTCTGTTAAAATGTGAAATTGCGTAATATTCATTTCATTGTCATCAATTCGTTAAAAATAATGCCAGAATATTAGCATAAACGCCTATTCTTCGCTACCGTACGCCTAAATGCAATGCACAAAGTTTGTGACTAATTCACAAGGGGTAACGAGCAGGCAATAACCAGTAACACCCGCATATCAGTTCCTGGATTGGTTGCAACCCAACGGTTTACTAACTGATTTTCAGAAATCAATTTACCGTCACCAAAATAGTTTGCATAAATTTGTATCTTGCCTTCGGCAATTTCCATTTTATCGCAATTCGCAAATTCTTGGATAACCATTGAATGATAAGGTACTTTATTCCCATTAATCTGTTCATAGTTAAGAGAAGGTATATAATTAGTCACTTTATTAAATTGACGAATGTTTTTATTATACGGATGCAATCTGACCGAATTTTTATCTATAAAAGTGTAACCGACCGAATCTCTTTCATAACTTTTATTGATTGAAATAAATTGCTCTCCAATACTGGCGTCTTTTAATTTTTGATACTCTTTATTAAAGTCAACTTTATTCACCTCCGTTTTATTTTTTGTTACTCCCTGAAGGCTTAGTACAGAAAAAGAAAAAAGAAATAACAGTATTCCTAATTTTTTCATTAAATTTCATCTCCATTTTTTAATTATTTTTTAAGCTTTGGTTAGGCTTAACTTGAGGTTGAAATTGTCTTTTTTGTTCTATTTCTTTCTGTTTATTATCTAGTTTTAACTTCTGTTTACGTTCAAGTTCCATTTTTTTAAAAATTGGTTTTATATCTGGTCTTGTAACATAAAGAATCTGTTTGTCTACATCACCTTGAATTGAGCACGACACCAAGCTTTGTTCGTCAGAAATCGGTTCTAAATAAAGTGATTTTTCAATAGTGCCAATTTTAGGAAGCACACCGTCTATAGAATAAGGATTATCCTGCCAATTAGGAGAATGAGATTGGGTATCAAAAATTTTAGTATTTGCAGTATAAATTTGTGCATTGAATTTAGACCAATGGAGAGTATCTAATGCGTTTTTTACATCGTCAATGGCATTATCAACAATAAATCCCCAGTAATAAAATTGGCCTGATGCGGTGGTGGTAAGGTAGACATTTTGATAACCCGAAATGGTTAACCCACGATATTGAAACGGTTTTTTAAACATCACTTTGTTTTTATCATGACTTTCGATAGATTCGACAGGAATATAGGTCACATTATCGGCAGTGGCTAAGTCAACATATTGATTAAAATCATCTTTGTATAAAGCGAGTTGCTTAAAAAATTGATTATCACATGCTAAAAAAGCTTTCATTACTTTGTCAGTTTTATTGATATCTTGTTGATTTTGAGCAGAAAAAGCCATGCAAGATATCAATAATGTACTCACAAGCACAGAAAGTTTTTTTAAAAGCATGGTGATGTCCTTTTGGTAATCTTTTTATTAAAAAAGTATAATGATATTGTAAATTATTGTAAATCACGCCGTCAATGTTTACTACTAAAATCTTCAATGAAAATGATTAAATTACCTTGTTGAAAAGTAATTTTAACTAAATCTGATATGGCTTTATTGCGTACGCTAATAAATTTCCCAAAAGTGAGCGTTTGATTGACTAAAGGATACTGCACGCCTGTAATGGTCAAGTCCGTCACTTCACAAAATGGCATAAAAGAGACTATATGATTGTTGATATTAACGATTTCTTGATACTTTTTGGCAAAAAAGAAGTGGCCGTAATTATCATAAAAAGTGATTTGATATTGTGAATGATACTGCAACGCTACCGATAAATTACCTAAAAAATGGTCGCTAGCATGTCCAGTTGCCCCATAAATATCAAAGTGTTGAATCCCTTTATCTGCTAAAAAAATGATAGCTTTCTCAAAGTCAGTTTTATTTTGATCGGGAGTTTGTATTATTTGGATTTTGTCTGGCACAGCCATAGTGTGATGGTAACTGTCTAAATCGCCAATAATAAAATCCGGTATGATAGCGGTTGAGGCTAAGTAATTATGATAAGCGCCGTCAGTACAAGCAACATAATGATAGCCGGTTAAATCACTTGGAAAGTGATGTGGCGGTTCACCATTGACAAAAAGTAGAGCCCGATGAGCTATCATTGATTATTCCTTCTGTAATTTATCATTATGATAAGGTTAATGTGTAAGCCATAATAATTGCATCTTCGTGTTTGCCATTGGTTGTTGGATAATAGTTTTTCCTAACGGTAATTTGGTTAAAACCAAGAGAATGATAAAGTTCGATTGCGGGTGTATTTGATCTTCTTACTTCTAACCACAATGTGGAAATCGCAATCGGGTGATCGATGCTAGTCAGGTGATCAATTAAATGATTCAGTAACGCCTTAGCAAGCCCTTGTTGTCGATATTTTGGATGAATAGCGATATTGAACAAATTAGCTTCGTCTGCAACCATTTGACAAATACAAAAACCAACTATACGGTTATCGATAGTCAATTTAAGATTGTAATAATGATCGCCTTGATTTGAATAGAACGTCTGCTTTGACCAAGGAATCAAGTGGCATTGTTGTTCTAACTCAAAAGCATCGGGTAAATCATTGTCGGTCAGGGTGGAAATAGTTTTCATATTCGCATAATTGTTGCCAAAGTTGGCGTTTTTGTTGTGGAGCTTTAGCTAAAGAAATTAAATCCGTTGTTTGAATCGTTAATGCACGTTTCCAAGATTCATCAGGATTTATGTCAATAAACCATATAACCTTATCAATATCATCGGAGGGGATGATTAATTGGGAAGGCGTTAAAAAAAGTACCTGCTCTTGATTAAGGCGAATGGCATTTAAAATATCAAAATAAATTTTTTGCGTGGGTTTTTGCTCAGCGACAACAATTAAACGAATTTCATCGTCAATATGGTTTACCACTTCACCTTTAAAAACATTTGCTTTACGCAACACATATTGCGTAATATTGCATTGTTGTAAGTACCAATCACGTTGTGACATTATCGACATTCGGTTTTTATTAGAGATTAAAGATGGTTAATTGTATAATCATCGCATCAATTTATAAAGGTTTTTCATTGAGGCATTATGGCAACATCCGCTTTTACTCCTGCAAGTCAAGTACTTGAACGTCATCAAACATTTTTTAGCGATAAAAAAGTTATTATTGCTGGTGATATTCAAGATAGTTATCCTATTGTTATTGCGGCTAATCAAGTTAAAATTCATTGTTCACAATTTCATACCTATTTGCGTCTAAAAAATAGTCGCAAGGGCACTGAAATCGATTTTTCTCTTCTGCCTGATAAAGATTTTTATAACGGCATGAATACGTTAATCTATTATTGGCCAAAAACAAAAAGCGAAGCCCAATTTCAGCTCTCTTATCTATTAAATAATATGCCAAAAGATAGTGATATCTTAATTGTTGGTGAAAATCGAACGGGGGTGAAAAGTGTTGAGTCGCTTCTCGCTGATTTTGGTGTCATCCAAAAAATTGACAGCGCAAGGCGTTGTGGTTTGTATCATTTTCAAGCTGAAAGTCGTTTGGCATTTGATCTTAGTGAATGGTGGTTAAATTATCATTTATCCATTGAAGATCAAGATATTGAAATTAAGAGTTTACCGGGCGTATTTAGTCAAAAAGGATTAGATGCCGGAAGTGAACTGCTATTAAATGCGTTAGTTGATCATGCTGATATTATTAAAGGCAATGTGTTAGATGTAGGATGCGGAGCAGGGGTGCTATCAACCGTGTTGGGTAAATTGTATCCTGAAATCAATCTTACTTTGTCTGATGTTAGCGTTGCTGCCATTGAATCAAGTAAAGCAACGTTAATTGCTAATCATATTGATGCAACGGTTGTTGCCAGCGATGTATTTTCAAATATTAATGATAAATATCATCTTATTGTGTCTAACCCCCCTTTTCATGACGGTAAAGAAACCAGTTATACGGCAGTAAACACACTGATTAAAGAAGCGAAAAAACACTTAAAACTAAATGGTTACCTTTGTATTGTGGCAAACTCATTTTTACCTTATCAAGCTATTTTAGACGAAACCTTCAAAAGTGTTGAAGTCATTGCACAAACAACAAAATTTAGAGTTTATTTAGCTTGTCATTAACTGATAATTCCACACAAGAAAAAAAGTTACGGTTTTTACCGTAACTTTGCCTTTAATACATCATCGAAAGAGGGCGGTTTGACTAGTGACTAAATCACCCTTGAAAACTGCTGTTGCCGTGCTTGTTGTCTCATATAGCTATCAAAACACATGCAAATATTACGGATAAGCAGATGGCCTTTAGGATTAACGATAATGGCATCGTCTGTTACTGTGACTAATCCATCTTTGACTAATGGGTCAAGCAAGGTTAAATCTTCGGCAAAATAGTGATCGAATCGGATTTGATACTGCTGTTCAATCGCTTGTTTATCTAAATAGAAATGACAAATAAGCTGTTTTATCACATCACGACGAATTTTATCATCTTCCTTTAAGGAAAACCCTTTCCATAAACCATTACCACTTAATTCAACTTGTTGTTGATAAAGTTTAAGATCTTTTTGATTTTGTGCATAACTATCACCCAGCATACTAATTGCTGATACGCCAAGCCCTAATAAATCCGCCTCCCCTTGGGTAGTATAACCTTGGAAATTTCGATGTAATTTATTTTGCTGCTGGGCAATTGCCAGTTCGTCAGTCGGTTTTGCAAAATGATCCATACCAATAAAGCGATACCCTGCCTGGGTTAACTTTTGAATACTGGTCTGTAAAATCTGTAATTTTGCATGAGCATTAGGTAAATCGTGGTCTTTAATTTTGCGTTGTGCTGCAAATCGGCTAGGTAAATGGGCATAATTAAAGACACTTAAACGATCGGGTGAGATATCAATCACTTTATCCAATGTTTCGGTAAAACTGTCAACCGTTTGTTTAGGTAATCCATAAATAAGATCTAAACTAATTGAATGAAAACGGTTTTTTCTTGCTTGAAGGATCAAGGATCGAATGAGTTGTTCATCTTGTTCACGATTGATTAAATACTGAATTTCATGATTAAAATCCTGAATCCCCATACTTAATCGATTAAAGCCCAAATTGGCTAGATGATCGATAGTTTGTGGGGTAATTTCCCTTGGATCGATTTCGATTGAAAGTTCAGCGTGGGTATCAAAATGGAAATGCTTTTTTAACGAGGTAATAAGTCGAGTAATCTCGTCATGCGTTAAAAAAGTCGGTGTACCGCCTCCCCAATGCATTTGAGTGACGGTGCGATCTTTAAATAACTGAGAACGTGAAGCTATTTCCTGTTCCAGTATATCTAAGTATTGGGTGACTTTTTGGGTTTGTCGGGTAACCAGTTTATTACACCCACAAAAATAACAAAGTTTATGGCAAAATGGGATATGAACATAAAGCGATAAAGGTCTATCCGCAAAACGGGTAGCGGACAAGATAAAGTCTTGTTGGCTAAAATTTTCATTAAACTCTAACGCAGTAGGATAAGAAGTATAGCGTGGGCCTGAATAATTGTATTTTTCAATTAAACTTTGATCCCACAATTGTGCTTCTGCTAAGCTATTATTTTCGTCTAATTTTGTCTTTGACATGACTTTTTCCATGACCTTTTAAAATCGTTTTCTGTTTTGCCTTAACACGAAATTTAATCCGATTCGTTTTTCGAAGATAGAGTAAAGTACAAATAAATAGTCCAATATATAAACTAAGCATGATTAACATAGGCATAATGATTGGCTCTCATTATTAAATATTTGATTGTACATTCAGTCGACGGAACAGATTGATGTTGATATTTTAACAGCCAAACTATCACAAATTCATCGCATTATATATCACAATAAATTAATGTAAATTTGTTCAGGTATGACGTTAATTACGTTTCAATAAACTCACAATATCTTCTTGTTTCTCTTCTTCATCTTCAAAATCATCAACACTATAACCGAGTTGCTGCATCAATTCATCGATACGATTTAATTTAGTATCGAGATATGTTTGTTGCTCTTTTGTTAATTGGCTTCCACTTTCGACTAAATCAAGTAATTGCTCTAATTTAGGATCGTTTTCCAGTTGTTCCAATTCTTGCTCGGGTGAAAGAACTAATTTTTGCGTTTTCGGTTGTTTGATTTTATTGGTCGATTTCACTGATTCATCTGCAATTAACGAAATCGGTTTTTTACTACCAATGCGCGGATCTTTAACGGTTTTAGTAGTTGGTTTATTTTTTTTGGTTTCATTATTGAAACGAGAACCACTTGGTAAGCCTTTATGTTTGCGTTTTCGCTTGAGTGCCCAAGATTCTTCATTAATCTCTTGACGGGTTTTTTTCGGTTTTTGTTTCGATTTGGTTTTTAACATATAATCTCTGTTTAATATTAGGACAAATATTTATTTAGGCTATTTTATCAGTAAGTCTTCAATATAGCTACGATCATGCATTAATGCTAATTTATGATTGTAAAAGTTAAGATTTATGTATAATCTTAACCCAATCAATTTAAATAGATGGAATTTGAGAACACGACATGATGAAAAATCATCTTAGTCCTTATATGCAGTTTAGCCGCCAAGAATGGGCTAGTTTGCGTAATGCTGAACCCATGACATTAACCCCAGAGGAACTCACCTCATTGCAAGGGATTAATGAAGATTTGTCCATAGATGAAGTCAGCGAAATTTACTTACCCTTATCCCGATTGCTCAACTATTATATTAATAATAGTTTTAGCCGTCAGGCTGTTCTTGCCAAATTTTTAGGTAAAACCCAAAAAATCCCTTACGTTATCGGTATAGCAGGGAGTGTAGCAGTAGGTAAAAGTACAACTGCACGCGTTTTACAAGCACTATTAAGTCGTTGGCCTGAACATCGAAAAGTTGCATTAGTCACCACGGATGGTTTTTTATATCCTAATAAATATCTTGAAGAGCGTGGCATAATGAACAAAAAAGGCTTTCCACAATCTTATGATATTAAAAGGTTGATCAATTTTGTTGCTGATGTAAAATCAGGTCAATCTCAAGTTAAAGCACCCGTCTATTCACATCTGGTTTATGATATTGTTGATAATGAAGAAATCGTTATAGATAGTCCTGATATTCTTATTTTAGAAGGATTAAACGTATTACAAGGAACCTTAAATTTTACACAAAATACCAACCGAGTCTTTGTTTCAGATTATGTTGATTTTTCGATCTATGTTGATGCAGATTTGTCGCTTCTACATGATTGGTATGTGAATCGTTTTTTAAAATTTCGAGCTGGCGCCTTTAGTGATCCTAACTCATATTTTAATCACTATTCACTGCTTCCAGAGCAAGAAGCGATAAATATCGCTAATCGTCTTTGGCGAGAAATCAATGAATTAAATTTGATCGAAAACATTTTACCGACAAGAGAGCGAGCAAGTTTAATATTAACGAAAGGCAAAAACCATAAAGTCGATTGTGTTCAATTAAGAAAATAAACTTAAGAGGAATTATTATGAAATCAACAATTAAGTCGTCTGTAAGTAAATTAACACTGCTTTCTTTTTTAACAACCCTTACATTAGGTGTTTGTGCCGCAAACGTTGATGATCATGAAGGGCAAACGTGTGCCGGCAAAAAAGAGGCAATTGAAGCACAAATTACTGAAGCCCAAAAAACAGATAATGTTGAACGTGTTCAAGGATTAGAAAAAGCATTGTTAAATGTCAAAATGCATTGTAAAGATGATAATTTAGAAGCCGAATACAAAAAGAATATTACTGATAAGACTGAAAAAGTGGCAGAAAGACAAAAAGATTTAGCAGAGGCAAAACTCAAAGGTGATAACCAAAAAATTGCCGAAAAAACCGCAAAATTAAATGATGCTGAAAAAGAACTTGCGGAAGCTAAAGATAAATTGGACAACTTCTACAAAGCAGTGAAATCGAAATAAATTTTAAATTTTAGCTTTTATTAAGATTATCCTCCAAATTTGTCATCATCAAAATAGTGATAACGTTGTGAGTTATCCCGTTGATGATGACAACTTTCTTATTCAACACGCATTGCTATTGTTTAACCAAAATGACCCAATTTTCAAGCAAATTAAGTTAACTTAGCGTTTAACGCCGTTATGCTAAGTGATTAAGCAATAGGCTAGACTTTTATCACAAAAAAAGGTAAGGTGTGCGCCTTATCACGTGGTTCGTAAACCTCCCACGCAAAAAAACTAAGGAAAATTATGAGTAACGTTACACTGCTAGGCGATCAGTCTGTTCGCTATCCTACAACTTATTGTCCAGAAATTCTGGAAACCTTTGATAATAAACATCCTGGTAATGACTATTTTGTAAAATTCAATTGCCCAGAATTTACTAGTCTTTGTCCTATCACCGGTCAACCTGATTTTGCAACGATCTACATTTCGTATGTACCGAATATTAAAATGGTCGAAAGTAAATCACTTAAGCTTTATATGTTCAGCTTCCGTAATCATGGTGATTATCATGAAGATTGCATTAATATCATCATGAAAGATCTGATTAAATTAATGGATCCCAAATATATCGAAGTCTGGGGTAAGTTTACGCCTCGAGGTGGTATTTCTATTGATCCTTATGCTAATTACGGTAAAACCGGTACTCACTGGGAACAAATTGCGCTTAATCGTTTAGCTAATCACGATCTTTATCCTGAAAAAGTCGATAATCGCTAATCTCATCAGCCTAACAGGAATTTTTTAATGCAACATCGTAAAGCACTTGTGATATTTTCGGGTGGGCAAGATTCGACCACTTGCCTGCTGCAAGCCATTGCTGATTATGGACGTGAAAACGTTGAAACAATCAGCTTTCAATACGGTCAACGACATGCCATTGAGCTTGAAAAAGCCAAATGGATTGCTGACGACCTTGGTGTAAAGCAAACCCTCATTGATACTTCAGTGATCAAACAAACGACCAATAATGCCTTGATTGATGATTCACAAGAAATCAAAGCCGCTCAAGAAGGGAATTATCCGAATACCTTTGTTGACGGGCGTAATATGCTATTTTTATTGTTAGCGGGGTGTTATGCCAAACAACACGCTATTCAAGATATTATTATTGGCGTATGTGAAACTGATTTTAGTGGTTATCCGGATTGTCGAGATATCTTTATTAAATCCATGAATGTATCGATGAATTTAGCCTTGGATTACACGTTTAACATCATCACCCCTTTAATGTATCTGACTAAAGCGCAAACATGGGAAATGGCTGATAAACTCGGTTATCTTGATTATATCCGACAACACACTCACACTTGTTATTACGGGGTTGACGGCGGATGTGGTCAGTGCCCAAGTTGTGAGCTGCGTGAAAAAGGGTTAAATCAATATTTAACCGATGTCACAACATAGTCGTGTCTGACGGTTAAATGAATGCAGGCAAATCATCAACGATTATTTTGTATAACAAGTTAAAAATATTAAATATCGATGTAATTAAATTCAGTAATCCGACATTTTTACCTTAATTACATCATTTTTACGTTAAACATTATGGGTTCTCTCACCCCATTCAAAAAAGGAAACGAATATGTATTTGAATATTCACTCAGACTCACTACAGAAAAAATTTACTCCAGCTCAGCAGCGTAAAGCACTTTGTTGGCTCTCTTTTTTTCATATCTTAGTTATTGCATCAAGCAATTATTTGGTACAAATCCCGTTTGATATCTTCGGTTTTCATACCACATGGGGAGCATTTACCTTTCCATTTATCTTTTTAACCACCGATTTAACCATTCGGGTATTTGGTGCCAGCCTTGCCAGAAAAATTATCTTTGTTGTCATGATACCGGCCTTACTGTTTTCTTATTCCATTTCGGTTGTATTTTTCGAAGGGCATTGGATGGGATTTTCAGCGTTGTGTGATTTTAACAGTTTTGTCTTTCGTATTGCATTAGCCAGTTTTGCTGCTTATTTGGTTGGGCAACTGATGGATATTACCGTGTTTAATTATTTACGAAAAAATAAAGCGTGGTGGGTTGCGCCTTCGGCGTCAGCGGTATTAGGTAATGGTATTGATACTATTGTCTTTTTTGCTATTGCCTTTTATCAAAGTAACGACGAATTTATGGCGAATCATTGGATCGAAATAGCCTCGATTGACTATAGCTTTAAAATTTTAATTTGTGGATTATTCTTCTTACCCCTTTATGGTGTTATTTTAAATTTTTTAATGAAAAGATTAATGACGTTAGCTAGCGCCAATTCATAATTTTGTTCGCTTTTGTAACGAAGCGCCTTCCACTATTTACAAAACTCATTTATTTTCATGAATAAATGAGTTTTGTCTCTTCATCTAATGGCAATAGTTTCTATTAACAATATGTTTTAATAAAAGATAATTTTTTTATTAGACATACTCGAAGGAGTGGCATTGTCTTTAAAAACAACTTTTGCCAAACGTTTTTAGGCAGTGCATAATATAGATAATCGAAAAATGTTGATAATGTAATATTTGGAATAGAAAATAGGTGAAAAATAATGAGCTTTATTAAAGGGTTAAGCGTGTTGAGCTTAATTTTGGTTTTAATCGGTTGTGATAATAATAATAAATCTTCATCGATAGCTAATGAAAACAAAGATAGTCAGACAACAACTCAATCTGTCAATGACAATACTTCAAAGATTAATTCGAATCAAAATAATCAAACTCAAAGTATATTTACTGTTACTCCTGAGTTAAAAGAAAAATATAAAAATAACCCTTTTACTGTCCTTGATACCTCAGAAATGATACTTGATGGTTCGAGTACTTTAGTTGTTACGTTTTCTGTTCCGGTTAACCCTAAACTCAATTTTCCCAATCTTCTAAGACTTGTCGATAAGGAAAAAGGAACGGTTGATGGCGCATGGGAGCTTTCAAATAACGGTTTGGAATTAAGGCATCGATTCCTTGAACCGAATCGTAAGTTAACCTTGACCATTGATAAAATGCTATCTGCTATCAATGATAAGAGTTTATCCTCAGTATATCAAATTGAAATTAATACCCAAAATCGTGAGCCTTTTATCGCTTTTTCAAGTAGTGGAGTATTATTACCCAGCAAATCCATGAATGGTTTACCGGTTACGACACTGAATATTGATAAAGTCGATATAAATTTTTATCGAATCAAACCAGAAAAGTTAGCTAAATTTATTACGAATTACGGATTTATAAACCGTTATTATACTTGGCGTTCACAAAATTTTGAAGAATATATGGATTTATCTTTTTCTTCAAGGTTTGATCTGAATCCTACACCAAATACTCAAGAAACATTATTACTGGATTTATCTAAGTTTTCAGAAATAAATAAAGAAGGCATTTATCTTGCAATAATGGATAAAGCTGGATCTTATAATGATGAATTGCCTGCCACATTATTTTCAATCAGTAATATTGGGATAGCTATTCATGCTTACAACAATGGTAAATTATTGGTGATGACTCATGGATTAGATAATGGCAAACCGTTACCAAACATAAATTTATCGCTACTTTGTGTTAACTCCTCAAATGACAACAATAATAATTGTAATACCCTTTCATTCCAAACGAATAATGAAGGTTTTGCTGAGATCACATTACCAGAAGGATCTAATTATTCTTTATTAACAGCCGATGATGGAAGCCAGACTTCATTTGTCACCATTAATCGTAATGCCCTAAATTTAACGGACTTTAATCTATCTGGTTCAACTTTTTATTCAAAACAATTATTTATTTTTGGGCCTCGCGATTTATATCGTCCAGGTGAAAAGGTTTATTTTAACGCATTATTACGTGATGCTGATGGACAACAATTACCTGATCAACCAATCATGGTTGAGGTGCTCTCTTCTGACGATAATGTTATAGCAAGTGGTTACGTAAAAAAAGAACCAGACACGCATGGTTTATATCAAGTTGAGTTCACGATACCAAATGATGCGCCAACAGGTAAATGGTCACTTCGTATTAATGTCGGTGATGACAACTATCGTTTTTCTTATTTTAAAGTAGAAGAGTTCCTGCCCGAAAGAATGGCAATGGAAATCAAAGCGCCTTCTAATGAACCTATATCATTTGATCAAGACGTGGAATTTAGTATAAAAGGTTGGTATCTCTATGGTGCACCAGCTTCAGGGAATAAATTGAATGGTAGGAACTATTATAAAAATTTAAGAACTGTTCAGGGATTAAATGATTTTAAAATCGGAAATGTTCAAGGTGAAACAGATTATACTGAGTTGTCTGAAATTGATGAAACTTTAGATAATAATGGTAAAACAGAAATCAAGCTTAGTGCAGATCAGTGGGCTCGTGTAAAAAAACCTATTAGAATCGTGACAAATATAAGTTTATTGGATTCGGGTGGAAGACCAGTTACTCGTTATGCAACTCAAGATATTTGGCCAGCAAATCAACTTCCCGCTTTACGTACTTTATTTAGCGACGAACCTTATTACAATTGGCAGATGGATACTTATAGTGAGCGTCCAACTGTTGACATTGGCGCTTTAGCGGAGTTTGAAGTCGCTTACGTGAATAAGCAAGGTGAAAAACTTGCTACAAATAATTTAATAGCCCGTGTAGTGCGTGAGCGTCGAAATTATTATTGGTCTTGGTCTGATGGTAGTGGTTGGGAGCAACATTCAACTTTAAAAGAGTTTGTTGTTTCAGAAAATAGGATTTCCATTGATGAAAACGCTACAGCTAAAGTCAGCTATCAACCTGATGATTATGGGGCATATCGAATGGAAATTGTGGATCCAAATACCAATGTAGTAAGTAACATTCGTTTTTGGGCTGGCTATGACTGGGAAGATAATACTCAAGGTACAAATAATTTGCGTCCAGATCAGGTAAAATTGAGTATAGACAAAGCATTTTATTCGGTTGGTGATACAGCAAAAGTACACGTACAAGCGCCGGCTGCCGGTTCAGGTTACATATCACTTGAAACCAACGATGGAACATTATGGAAAAAAGAAATTACCGTTGACGATGAAGGTCTTGAAGTTGAAATCCCAATTAATGATTGGAAACGTCACGATATTTATATAAATGCAATGATTATCCGACCATCGACGAATGCTGAAGTACAAACGGTTAAACGGGCGGTTGGTCTACTTTATTTACCGTTAGACACGTCAAATCGTCAATTAAATATCACGATTGACGCACCGAATAAAACCGAGCCAGAAAAAACCATTCCAATTAAAATAAAAATGGATAAACAAGCAATTAATAAAGATCAGACCGTAACAGTTTTAGTTTCTGCGGTAGATGTAGGCGTGTTGAATATAACTAATTTCGCAACGCCCGATCCTTATACCTCATTTTTAGGACGTAAACGATATGATGTTGATCAGTATGACGTATACGGCAAGTTAATTGAGGCAAAAGGACGAAACATTAAAATGAGTTTTGGTGGTGATGCGGTAGCCGCAGGCGGTAAAAGACCATTAACGGAAGTAAACATCGTTGCTCAACAACTCAAAACGATCCAATTAAATGAAAATGGTGAAGGAATTGTTGAGTTAGCACTACCAAATTTTAATGGAGAATTACGTTTAATGGCGCAAGCATGGGATGACAACCGCTTTGGTAAAGCTGAGCAAGCGATGATTGTTGCTTCTCCTGTGATTGCTGAATTGTCTATTCCTCGATTCATATCAGGTGGAGATCGTGCTGAATTAGCATTAGATATCCATAATTTGACTGATACAACTCAAACCATGAAAATTGATGTCGCAACCTCAGGACTGGTTTATCAAACAGAATCGAAATCTATCAATCTTAAGCTTGATACAAAGCAGAAAAATATTATTCAAATCCCTATTATTGCTGATTACGGCTATGGTCAAGGAACCATAACAGTCACCGTAACAGGAATTAAATTGAATGATGGATCGGATTATAAAATCAACCGTTCATGGAAATTAGGAGTCAGGCCTGCCTATTCTGCAATCTACAAAAGTTATGTTGAAGCAATTGATGCAGGTGAAAGTTGGATGCTATCTCCGTCTAATTTAGATAATTTAATTGATAATACTGTTAGCGCTCAATTAATTGTTTCTAATCAGCCACCGTTAAATGTTGCCCAATATATCAAAGAATTGTTTGCGTATCCTTATGGATGTCTGGAACAAACTACAAGTGGCTTATTTCCATCTTTATATGCTAATAGTGAACAGCTAGCTGCATTAGGCATCAAAACCGATTCGGATGAAGAACGTCGTCAAAATGTTCAATTAGGGATTTCTCGTATTTTATCAATGCAAAGAAGTAATGGTAGTTTTGGTCTTTGGAGTAGTGAAAGTAATGAGGAATATTGGCTTACTGTCTATGCCACTGATTTTCTACTTCAAGCTAAAGAACGAGGTTATCAAGTGAATGATAAAGCACTCAATTCAGCGATGACACGAATTGGAGAGTATATCTATTCCGCTTCAGTTCTTGATAACATGAGATATTATTATCAAAATTCAGATAGATATGATCATGTAGAGCTTTCGATAAAAGCTTATGCGTTAATGTTAATGGCAAAACAAGATAAAATTACTTCGATAATGCGTAATGAAATTAAAAATCTATCTCGAAAAATTATAGACAACAACATAGCGTTATCTCCACTACCTATAATGCAGTTAGCATTAACGGCAAAACTTACCGGTTATGAAGAATTATATCGAGCTTTGATGGAAGAAGTGAAAAATACAAATTACGAAAACGACATTAATTATTATGGTGATTACGGTAGTGAACTTCGTGATGACGCTTTAGTATTAGCGATTCTTGTTGAAAATAAAATTGGTACGAATTTGCAAACTGAATATCTATTTAAATTATCTGATTTATTAAGTGACAAACGTTATCTATCAACGCAAGAATTAAATTCACTGTTTATTGCGGGTTGGTCGTTAGAACAACGCAAAAGCACACAGAAGTTTAAAGTGGCAGTGAATAATGAAGTCACTTTGGCTAGTGGTTCGTTTAAACGTAATTTTAATTTTAACGATATAAATCATGGATTAACTATCAGTAACCCACAAAATGATAAACCGCTATATATTAAATTAACCGTATCAGGTTATGCTAAAACAGCACCTGCACCAACATCAAATGGGAACATCTTAAGGATCAGTCGAAGTTATTATGATATGAAAGGCAACCCTATTATTCCTACAGATGTAAAAGTGGGTACAATGATGCTTGTCATCTTAGATGTAAAATCGCGAGAAAGAATTCAAGATGCGTTAATTGTTGATTTCTTACCTGCTGGATTAGAATTGGAAAATCAAAATCTTATAGGCAGTAATGTCAGTTTAGATTCTATTCCTGGGTTAGCCAATTTACTCAATAATCAAGATAGTAGTCATATTCGTTATCAGCAATATCGTGATGATAGATACGTAGCGGCTGTTGATATCCAAAATTATATCGGCAGAAATTTGTACGGTGAACGTATGGCTTATTTAGTTAGAGCAGTGACGCCAGGTAGCTATATGGTGCCTTCTCCATTTGTTGAATCAATGTATCGACCGGAAAGATTTGCGATTGGTCAAACACTAGATATGATGACAATATTTCAACCTAAAATTAAAAATGATTAGCAGTATAAACTCATTAAATTAATTATCATCAAAACATCCGCCAAATAAAATTGGCGGTGTTTTTTGTGTAAAAATCTCTGTTAACTCCTGAAATTAGATAATGACAATGAAGATAATAAAACGCCTTTTTAAACTTCTTATTTGGCTATTCATTTTCGGATTTTTTGGGTTAATTATGTTTCTCATCGCTGATTACCTTTTTCCCATATCAATTTCAAAAAATAAACCTACTCAAACAATAGTTGCACAAGACGGAACACCTTTGTGGCGATTTGCTGATGAAAATGGTATTTGGCGTTATTCCGTAAAACTCGATGAAGTCCCTGATTATTATCTGGATGTTTTATTAAATTACGAAGATCGCTATTTTTATGAACATGTTGGGATAAACCCTTTTTCTTTGCTTCGTGCTGCTTGGCAAAATATCAATAATGATAGAATTATATCTGGTGGTAGTACAATATCAATGCAAGTTGCCAGATTACTCTATCCTCATGAACGAACGCTTTCAGGTAAGTTAAAGCAAATATTCCGAACTTTACAACTTGAACTGCATTACAGTAAAAAAGAAATACTCACGCTATATATTAACCATGCTCCTTATGGGGGAACAATAGAAGGTATTGGTGCTGCGAGCTGGTCATATTTTGGTAAAAAACCCAGTGCGTTAACTCGTAGCGAAGCTGCTTTATTAGCGGTTTTACCCCAAGCGCCAAGCCGATTAAGACCGGATAAATACCCAGAGCGAGCCAAACAAGCACGCGACAAAGTCTTAGATCGCCTAGCAACATATCAAGTCTGGACACCTGCAATTATTGAGCAAGTTAAGCAAGATGAAGTGTGGGTACATCCTCGCAAATCCCCACAACTTGCCCCATTGCTATCTTATCGTTTAAAGCAGCAATATCCTAATGATGAAATTATTCATTCAACTATTGATCCTTCACTTCAATATCATCTTGAAGACATGGTATTAAACCGCAAAAAACAGTTACCCCCTAAAACATCGCTTGCGATATTAGTTGTCGATCATACTGATATGACGGTGAAAGCATATTTAGGATCAGCGGATTTTAATGATAAAGAACGCTTTGGACAGATTGATATGATTAAAGCACTACGATCACCAGGCTCAACATTAAAACCCTTTATCTATGCTTTTGCGATTGATGATGGAATGATTCATTCTGAATCTTTACTGCAAGATGTGCCGCGTATAAGTACTGATTATCGACCCACTAATTTTGACGAAGATTTTAACGGACCCGTCAGCGCCTCAAATGCACTGCGAAAATCCCTTAATCTTCCGGCAGTACAACTTATTGAACTCTATGGTCCAAAACGATTTGCAGCTAAACTTTTTAGCGTGGGTTTGCCATTGATTTCACAAGGCAACAATCCTAATATCGCTTATATTTTAGGTGGGGCTTCGTTAAGAATGGATAATTTAGTGAGTGCTTACAGTGCCTTTGCTCGACAAGGTGAAGTTAGCCCTTTAAGATTTACTCAAAATGAACCTATCATTAATCAACCGTTTATTTCTGAGGGTAGTGCATGGATCACAAAACAAATGCTTATTAATAATAATCGCGTTTATTATAAAACAGGAACCAGCTATGGATATCGAGACGCATGGGCTGTCGGCATCAATCCTCGTTACTTAATTGGAGTATGGGTTGGTCGTCCTGACGGAACACCAGTAATAGGTCAATATGGTGCAATTACCGCTACCCCAATTTTGCAACAAGTAAACTCAATATTATTAAATAAAGAAAATCGAATTAATCGACCGTTACCAATTTCGGTTAAACCGGACTCGGTCACATCAGAAAAAATATGTTGGCCTACTGGACAAATATTACCTGTAACAGATGATAATTGTCACCGTCAAAAAACGGCTTGGGTATTAAATAACATGATTCCACCAACGCAAAATTCATTAAATGAACTTAAAACTATTTATCGTACTGGTTGGATAAATGTATGGATTAATGATCAAGGAAAACGTGTTGCGCCTGATTGTGCTGGTGCTCAGAAAAAAACAATAGCACTTTGGCCTATAGCACTGGAAAACTGGTTATTACCGAAAGAGCGAAGAAATTCACTTATTCCAGCAATCGATAAAGATTGTCCTATAATGGAAAAAAATATTTTTTCTACATTAACGATTATCGGATTGAAAAACCAGCAATTTGTTAAATCGCTACCGGGACAAAATCAAATAAATATCGAACTGTTTGCCGAAGGTGGAGTGGGCGAAAAATGGTGGTTTCTAGATGGAGAACTTGTTGCCCAATCAAATGATAATGATAAAATCGCATTAACAATCGTGAAAAAAGGACAACATCGATTATTATTACTCGATGAAAGTGGACAAATAACACGAATCCAATTTACTTCAGATTAACAAGGATAACGCACAATGGCTATTGAACGTACTTTATCAATTATTAAACCCAATGCCATAAAAAAACATTTAATGGGCGAAATAGAAACTCGAATAACTCAAGCAAATCTTAATATCATTGCAATAAAAATGCTTAAATTGACCCAAACACAAGCTGAAGGTTTCTATGCCGAACATCAAGGAAAACCGTTTTTCAATAACTTAATTAAATTTATGATCTCTGGTCCGATTATAGTACAAGTATTAGAGGGTGAAAATGCTATCAAACGTTATCGTGATCTTATGGGCCCAACGGATTTATCAAAAGCCCCTACAGGCACATTACGTGCAGATTTTGCTGACAACGTAACTGAAAATGCCGTTCATGGTTCTGACTCATTATCATCAGCTGAAAAAGAAATTGCCTATTTTTTTGTGGACAGTGAAATCGTCGGCAGCGACCGTGTTTCCCCGCATACACAAAGGTAAATCACCGATATAACCCAAATTACATAGCGTTAAAACAAAAATGATAAAACACCTTTTCTTATCTATTTTTTTATTTCTGGTAGGTAGTTATACAACAAATAGTGAAGCTAATAATCTAAAAAAGTTTTCAATAAACTTTATAGAAAAAAAAGCAGCGCAGAAGAATTCCGTCATATGAAAAAAATTTATGACCCAATGATTGAAAAAAATGATAAAAGATTCATAAAAACAGAATTATACCTAAAAGTGAACAATAAAACCTATATAAATGATTTGAACGATAACGAATCCATGAAAATTCATGACTATTATGGTTATTGGAAGCCCTTGAATAAGGATATTATTACAGTTTCATCTTATGAAGATAGCGAGGTTAAAATTCAGGATAACAAAAATAATACCATTACTTTACAAGGAATACCCTATATAAATAAGGCAAAAACGCATTTTACTACCTTTTATTTAGATTATGAAGGATCAAAATCAATTATAGACTTATATAAGATTAAACATGATCATATAGAGCATAATTTTTGTTTCGAAACAGAAAAATGGATTATTTGGGATTTGGTTTGGAATGACAATATTCTATACATAAAAGTCACGGATACTATATGGAACGAAAAAGGTTCTTTTAGTACTGATTATAAATATAAAAAATTAATTATAGAGAAACTTAATTAACACCCCAATGAAAACAGTAAAAGCTATCTTATTGTTACTTCTAAAAGCATAACACCTTCTATTAAAGGTCAAAGAATAATATAGATTGACCTTAAAATTTAGGGCATGTGACTAAATATACAAAAGGGTCATAGAGTATCGTAATCAAAAAAACTCGTTACAATAGTGTAATGGTTACCACAAGGAATATCCTTCTATAAATAATAATAATCAAGATGAGAAAACGCATATTTTAAGTGGGACATGGCTAGATTTCATTTAAAAAATAAAAATATAAGGACTCGATTATTACCCAGTAAAGAGATAATAAGCTAAAAATTTACACAGTTAAGCCATGCCACAGAAAAATGACCAAAGAATATGCCGATCAACTCACTATTGCGTGGTGCGAACAAAAATTATAGAAAAAAATGTCGTACAAAATTCCTTACAAATTACGCTTAACATTATGATAATATTATAAATTTAAGCCGTTAATGCTTAATTATCAATTGCTTAAAAAAGCATCAAAAAATTTGGTAGATTTTTTCACCTTGCTATTTTAATTAATAAACAATGGGTTATAATAAGGGTGTTCCCTGTATACACAGGGATAAACCGTTCCCTATTTTATAGGGATAAACCGTTAGTAAGTGTTCCCTGTATACACAGGGATAAACCGATTATTATTTTTAATAATTTTTCTAATTTCTGCGTGTTCCCTGTATACACAGGGATAAACCGCTGTTCACTGTCCAGATCACGATATAATTCACGTGTTCCCTGTATACACAGGGATAAACCGCGTTAAACCTTTTAATTTTTCTGCAATGACTGGTGTTCCCTGTATACACAGGGATAAACCGAGAACATACGATTCGAAGTTTATTTATTAGATATAAAAAATAAACATTTTTGATTACTTTTAATTGAAAAAATAAACATTTTTGTTTACTATGGTCTAATCTTAAATCAGCTCGAAATTAATTATGAAACATGCAGAGTTTTTAAGATGGCTAGTTGCTCAAGGAGTCGAAGTAAAGCAAGGTAGTAATCACCTAAAACTTTACTACCAAGGAAGGCGATCAACCATGCCAAGGCATCCAAATAAGGAATTAGCGAAAGGTACAATGATTGCGATTAGAAAGCAACTCAATCTTTAATAGATGCCCCGAAAGGGGCTATCTTGATAAGAGAATTCAACTTAAAAGCAAAGGAGGAGGTATGTTATATCCTGCAACATTAACCAATGAAGGGGATATGTATACAGTAACATTTAGAGATATACCAGAAGCAATAACCTGTGGTGATGACTTAAATGATGCTTTGAAAATGGCACGAGATGCATTGATTACAAGCATTGACTTTTACTTTGAAGATCATCGAAAAGTCCCATTACCCAGCAAGCAAAAAAAAGGTGAATATTTAATTGATTTACCAGTTAGTCTTTTTGCTAAAGTATTGTTGTTAAATGAAATGATTGAACAAAACATATCTAATGCTGAATTAGCTAAGAGGATCCACGTAAGACCTCAAGAAGTTCAGCGGATTGTTAACTTAGGACATTCAACAAAAATTGATACCATCAGCAAAGCGCTCTCTGCTCTTGGAAAACGTCTGGAATTAAACGTAACCTAAGGTAAAAAATTAATTTAACGTAAATAAAAATCATTAAAATAAAAGCCCCTTAGTGGGTTTTTATTTTCTACCTTATATAAAAACTTTTATAAGGTTATAGCGACACTTATTATTTTTTATAAAATAAATGTTCCTTGTATAAACAGGGATAAACCACCAAATATAGTTATCTATCCAACCTAACCTAGGGTGAACTAAATCTGCCGGCTATAGTTTTTTTACTTTACACTATAGGTCAAGCAAGCAAACCAACCAAACCAATAAAACGGTGACCAAACAATTGAAACAACAGACCATTACGATGACTTGTGTGATGTTAACTGACATGGTAAATACAAATTATATTATTGAAAAAATTGAAAAGTTATATTTAATTTGTTAAGTTATGCTCATTATAAATTTTAATTTACAGGAAATATCACATGAAAAAAGTAGTTTTTAGCGCCATCCTTGCTTGTATTGGTTTTAATGTCTCAGCAAATGAAAATGCAAAAAGGATCATTGAATTTTTAATAGAAGATGATATAGCTGTGTTCAGAGCGAATGGAAAATCAGGTTTTATGGATGCAATCCCAACGGTTAATGCCGGACAGCTAATTAAAGAATATGGTGATAACCAATATGTTTACGAAAAAAAATATGATAAAAAATTGGTTAATATTAAAACAGTTGCATCAGGAGTAAAAACCAGTTTGACTGGCGATCCTTATGTAGTAGCAAATGGAAAAAATCAATTTGAATATGTTTCGCTTGAATTAAAAAATAAAGATGATGCCATGAATATCAATAAAGGAACTAAGCTTGATATGATTTGTCTTGGCTCTAAAAATAATGTCATTTTTCCTTCGTTGAAAAGTTGCGTAACTGCTGATAGTTATTTCGATAAGTTCCTCAACTCAGTAATGAGCGATCTAGATAAATTAGATATAAATGATAAACCATCAAATAAACTTGAGGCTGTTTATTTAGCAATGTGGGAATTTGATAAGCAAAAACCAAATACATTAGAGAAATTTAAAACAGCTGAGGATTTTGAAAAAAATCAAGCAGATTTCATCGAAATTATGACAATTGCACAGACTAAAGCGAAGGATGGGGTCAAAAAATTTACATTACCAAAACCATAAAAAAGCCCTTTTAGGGCTTTTTTTCTATGCTAGTTACATGTTTTACGCAATTCAATAATAAACGTTACACCAATATTATGTAGAATAATAAAATATTAAACAAAATTAAACGATATTTTCACTTAAATGATATCAACAAATGAATTGGTATCAAATATGTATGGAAAGAGCAATAAGATTAAATAATACAAAGAGGTATAATGCACGGTAATTTGTCATTAACTTTTAACCAATCGATTACAGACATATGATGATTGCAAATTGGTTGGTAGACAAAAAAATTACAAGAACGTGTATTGTAAAAGCTCCCTTATAAATCATATTTAACAGTTTGATTAAATTATAAATTTAAGCTGTTATTGCTCAATCCTTAATTGCTCAAAAAAGAATCAAAAAAATCGGTAGAATTTTACACCTCCCTATTTTAATTAATAAACAATAAGTTATAATAAGAGTGTTCCCTATATACATAGGGATAAACCGTTGGTAAAAGCTTAACGCATATGTTCGGAGGTGTGTTCCCTATATACATAGGGATAAACCGGGGAGGCGGTGGCCTACGAAAACTATATAAACGTGTTCCCTATATACATAGGGATAAACCGCCGACGTGGTCGGCAAATGAGTTTTTTTGAGAGTGTTCCCTATATACATAGGGATAAACCGCGATACAACCCCGAAATTAAACGTGCGGCGTAGTGTTCCCTATATACATAGGGATAAACCGCTTTGAAGCAGTTACGGAAAATACCTAACAACGTGTTCCCTATATACATAGGGATAAACCACATTAACGACAAATCATTTTTTGAGGTTTCTTCTAAAGCTTCAATAATTGATTTACCTAAAATTTACACTATTTTATATTAATAATTAGTGGTGAATACCAAGCTTAATCTTAAACACTTAACACAGCTATACATTTAATTTAATTCTAAATTATGCTAAAAAAAATTGCATTTAATTGTAAAACAATGTAATTTAGAACTTTAAAATTTTTATCAAAATTAAAATTCAAAAATAACTAAAAACAAAACTATAATTTCTAGGAATGATATGGATATAAGGCAGCTGTTTTCGGATTGTTTCAACGTGCA